>VHCZ01000254.1 GCA_016871535.1 Verrucomicrobiota bacterium | reverse complement strand
TCGCCTCGCAAGAGCAATTATCATTACTTGATGAGGGCCAGAAGCTGGCGGGGTGTCAGTATCGGGATGCCGAAGGGCTTGCCGAGAGACAGCAAGTCGTTGTCCCGTGTCACAATCGCGTCGGCTTGAGCCGCCAGCGCGCACGCGATGAATTGGTCGTCGTGCGCGTCGAGACAGACAGCATCACGCAGCGGGGTCGGTTCAAATTCGAACGCCAGCTCAGCCACGGCGTTCAACCACGGTTGCGGATCAATCTCCAGCCCTTCTTCGGCGCGCACGGCCATCGCAACTCTGGCGTATTCGTGCAGGATGGACTGCGTGACGGCCAGCACGATGCGACCGTTGGCAAACGCCTGCAAAACTCGATGCGCTTCGGTCCGCCAGTAGATGCCGCTGACGAAGCTGGTCGTATCAAGCACGACGACCATGGGCGCGCGCCTTCCGTATGGCGGCCTTGATTTTGTCCACGGCACCGGACGGTTCCTTGGCCAGGGGGCGGCCCGCTGCCTTGATGATGGCGGCGTACTCGGACTTGGATGGTGGACGAATCGGTGTCAACAGGATGCTGCCCTTGACGGTCACCGCGCGCAGCGGGTCTGTCACGTTTGGCGCAGCCAATCAAGCCGCAATTCTGAAGCTGGCTAACTCCGAAGAAGCTGCTGGCACGCGACACGCAACTTTTTCATTTGCGCCCCAGATTTGGCTTCGATGTAACAGCGGATGAGCGGTTCGGTGCCGCTGGCACGGAAGGCGACCCACTCGCGATTCGGCAAAAGGAATTTATAACCGTCGGTCGTGATGAATTTCTCGACTTTGAACGGGCCAATCACGTCGAGGCCGGCGGCGAGCTTCTGCAATAGCGCTTCCTTCTTCTCCGGCGGAATCGCGACGTTGATGCGGTCGGTGTGAAATTCGCCGGTTTGTTTCGAGAGGTCTCTCAAAATCTGGCCGAGGGATTTGCGTTCCGTCGCCACCAACTCGGCCATCAGCAAGCACGCCAGAATGCCGTCTTTCTCCGGCACGTGGCCTTTGACGCTCAGGCCGCCGGATTCTTCACCGCCCACGATGATCGGTTCGCTCTCCATCAGGGCGCCGATGTATTTGAAGCCAACGGGCGTTTCGTGAACCTTCACCCCGAGAAGTTCCGCCACGGCATCGACCTGATGGCTGGTGGGCACGGTGCGCACGACGGCGCCGCTCCAGCGCCGGTTCTTTTTCAAATGGTAAAGAGACAGCGCCAGGATTTGGTTGGGTGTGAGCCAGGTGCCGTCCTTATCGACAATGCCAAAGCGATCGGCGTCGCCGTCCAGGCCCAGGCCAATCTGCGCTTTGCCGCTGCGGACAAACCGGCTGACCTCAGCCATGCCTTCGGCGTTGGGTTCCGGGTGATGTCCGCCAAACAATGGATTCAATTCGTCGTGGAAAACCGCGATCTTCGCGCCTGCGTCGATCAGCAATTTATCCAGGTAACCGCGGCCCGTGCCGTACATGAATTCGACGGCGACCTTGAGTTTGGCCCTGCGGATGGCGGCGAAATCGACCAGCTTTCGAAGTTGCCTGAAGTAGTCCGGTTGAGGATCGATGCTCTTGCACTCGTAAGTCCCGATCACCGCGGCTTTGAAACCCCAATTCTCAGCCAGCAGCCGAGCGACGTTCGCTTCGATCTGCTGGGTCACTTCCGGCGTCGCGGGCGCGCCGTTGCTCGTGGAAAACTTCAGCCCCTGGTATTCGGCCGGATTGTGACTGGCGGTCATGTTGATCCCGCCGACGGCTTTGCGGTGACGGATGGTGTGGGCAATAACGGGCGTCGGCGCGTCCCGCTGGCAGAGCAAAGGCGTCAGGCGGTTGGCCGAAAGAACTTCGGCGGCGGCTAGCGAAAACTCGCGTCCGAGAAACCGCGTGTCGTGGCCGAGAATCACGACGGGCTTGCGGCCATGGATTGCGGATTGCGGATTGCGGATTGCGGAGTTCAGGAAATCGGCGATGGCCTGAGTGGCCAGCCGAACGTTGGCGAAGGTGAAATCGCGCGCGATGAGGCCGCGCCAGCCGGAGGTGCCGAATTTGATCATAGGCGTAAAACGTGAAACGTAAGACGTAACGCGTAATTCGGGAGCGTCGTGGGGCGTGACACGTGAAGCGTGAAACGTAATTCCTAACCGCGTTTCGGCGTGCCTCACGCGTGGCGAGGCCATCCACCCGGGACTCACGCGTTACGTCTTACGTTTCACGTTTTACGACTTCCAATCGAACGCCCGCTTTTTCAACGCATAGAGGTAACCCACAAACAAGATCCCGAGGAAAGTCACCATCGAACCGAAGATGAGGTTGGCGTGGTCGCGCAGCATGTCCTTGTAAACAACCGCCCAGGGGTAAAGGAACACGACCTCGATGTCGAACAGAATGAATAGCATCGCCACCAGATAGAATTTGACCGACATCCGTGCGTTGCCCTCTCCGACCGGGAGCATGCCGCATTCGTAAGGGGTGTCCTTGACCCGGTCGCGGCGGCCGCGCTGGCCCACCACCACGGATAGGATCAGAATCCCGAACGCATACGCGATCGCCACCACCGCTAGAAGAAGCACCGGGATGTACTGTGCAAATTGATCCACGAGCGGACGCTAGGAAAGCAGCCGGGCTTTGGCAAGCGGCATTTTGGACGTATTTCAAGCTTGCGTTCCGGACCCGGCGACCGAATGATTTTGCCCCTTTATGAGTTCTGAAATGACCAGTTCCGTCGGGTGGTACGATTTCCTGGCCTGGCTGGAAGAGAACAAGAAACGCCTGATCCTCGCCGCGGCGGGTTTGGTGGTCGTAGGATCGGGCATTGCCGTTTATCGCTACAACAAGGTGCAAACCGAGTTGGCCGCGAGCCAGGCCCTGCTGGCGCTGCGGCTGCCCTTGAACGCTCCGGAGAATACGCCCCCGCCGGACGCCTCCAGTTTCTTGAAGATCGCGCAAACCCACCCCAGCACGACCGCGGCGCAGCGCGCGCTGCTGTTGGCGGCGGGCACCTTGTTTGCGGAAGGGAAATACCCGGACGCCCGGGCGCAATTCGAGGATTTTCTCCAACGTTTTGGGAGTCACCCTCTCGCCCCAGCCGCTTTGTACGGGAAGGCAGCGTCGCTGGAATCCGACGGGAAAACGGACGACGCGCTGCGCACTTATCAGGAGGTGTTGTCCCGCTACCCGCAGGCTTGGGTGCTGGCGGACACGCGGCTGGCGATTGCGCGGATTCAGGAGGCTAAAAACCAACCCCAACTGGCCCTCCAGATGTACGAGGAAATCACGCGGACGAATCTGATGAGTTCGGTGAGCGGAGAAGCCATGGCGCGGAAAGAGCGTTTGCTGGAAAAACATCCGGAACTGGCCAAGACCATCGCGCCCGCCACAAACCAGGCAACCACCCCATTGCCGCTCCCCACGCCCCAGGGCACAAACGCAGCCACAAATGCGTCCTCAGTTTCAGCCACGAACGCCGTGCCCGCCGCGAATGCTGCGCCGGCGAACCCAACGCCGGCTGAGAAGAAGTAAATGCCGGGCCTCTCACCACAATCGAAAGCACAATTTCAGGGCCGCGGTGGAACGCGTCCTTATCGTTCATGGTCCGTGTGCATGGTAGGGCGAGCCTGTCCCCAGCGAACCGAACCGGCCGTGTTCCACGCACGTCCTGACTCATGAAGATTTCCCTTATTGGCACGGGTTACGTGGGATTGGTGACGGGCACTTGCTTCGCCGAAGTCGGGCACGACGTGATCTGCGTGGATTGCGACGCGGCCAAGGTGGAGTTGCTCCGCAGGGGCGGCGTCCCCATTTTTGAACCCGGTCTCGAGGAACTCATTCAGAAGAACGTGGCTGCCGGGCGGCTAAGCTTCACCACGTCCACGCAGGAAGGTGTTGAGAAATCCGACGTTGTTTTCATCGCCGTGCCCACACCGCCTCTCCCAGATGGCTCCGTGGATTTGAGCTACATGGAGGGCGTCGCGCGCGATATCGCCGGCGCCATCACCCGGTACAAGATCGTGGTCGATAAGAGCACGGTCCCGGTCAAGACGGGCGAGAAAGTCGCCGAAACCATCCGGCGCTACTGCAAATCCAAGGTCGAGTTTGACGTGGTCAGCAATCCGGAGTTTTTGCGCGAAGGCTTCGCGGTGGAGGATTTCCTCAAACCGGACCGCATTGTCATCGGCGTTCTTTCCCAACGGCCGGTGGCGGCGATGCGGGAGCTCTACGCGCCGTTTCAAGCCCCCGTCATTGTCACGGACATCAATTCGGCGGAGTTGATCAAGCATGCGTCCAATTCGTTCCTGGCGCTCAAGATTTCCTACATCAACGCGATCTCGATTCTTTGCGAAGCTTCGGGCGCGAACGTGCAGGAAGTGGCCAACGGCATCGGGATGGATCCGCGCATTGGCCGGCGCTTTCTGGACGCTTCGCTGGGCTTTGGCGGGAGTTGCTTTCCCAAGGACCTCAGCGCGTTCATCAAGATTGCCGAGCAACTCGGCTACGATTTCGCCCTGCTCAAGGAAGTGCAGCGGATCAACGCCCACCAGATGGACCGGTTCTTCAAGAAGATCGTCGAGACCCTCTGGGTGTTGAAGCAGAAGAAAATCGGCGTGCTCGGCCTGGCTTTCAAACAGAACACCGACGACGTCCGGATGTCGCCCGCCATCGATCTCTGCCACCGACTCCAAAGAGAGGGCGCGGTTCTTCGCGTGCACGATCCCAAAGCGATGGAGAAAGCCAAAAGCGTCCTGACCGATGTCACGTACGTGCCGGAGATGAACGCGGTCGCGGATGGCTGCGATGCGCTGGTGGTCGCGACCGAGTGGCCGCAGTTTAGGAAACTGGATCTGGACCTGGCCCGCAAAACGATGACGCACCCGATCCTGTTCGACGGCCGGAACCTGTTCGACCCCGAAGAAATGGAACGGCTGGGTTTCATCTATAAGAGCATCGGGCGGCGAGGCGCGTGACGTCTTTAATGGGTTCGAGCGTTAAGGCGTTGATGCAGGAAAAGGAGAAGATCGTCGAGGTGGCGGCCGGTCTGATTTTCCGCGAGGGGAAATTGCTCATCACACAGCGGCGGCTCAACGATCATCTCGGCGGCTTGTGGGAATTTCCCGGCGGCAAGCGCGAGCGAAATGAAAGCTTCAAGGCGTGTCTGGAGCGTGAGCTTCTGGAAGAACTCGGCGTCGAGGTCAAGGCGCGCGAACTCATGGGTCGGGTGACCCATCGTTATCCGGAGAAAACCGTTCGCTTGAGATTCTACCGTTGTGACTTAATCAAGCGCGAGCCGCGAGCAATCGGATGCCAGGCGGTGAAGTGGGTGCGCCGGAACCAACTCCTCCGGTATTCCTTTCCGGCCGCGGATGCCAAGCTGCTCTCAAGACTTGAGACCTCGCCAGAACTCTGGCGCGCACGTTCGTGAGAAGGCGTGAAGTGGCTGGTGATGTGTCTCACAAATGGCTGGAGTTATGTTGCGCCCAAAACGGCCTGGGGCAAGGCGCGACGAGGGAGCATAGCCCCAGTGCTCTGCGACCGAGGAGCAACGCAGCCCCAGACCGTTTTCGGCGCAACCCTTCGGGCCGCAGGTCTTTTGGCCTCCCGCTTCGTTGCTCGCGCCTTACAGACCCACCAGGGGTATGCGCGTCGCTCGCGCCTCGCGGGAGGCCAAAATCCCTTGCGGCATAACTCCAGCCATTTGTGAGACACATCACTGGTCTAGCCGGCAGTTTCTCGCGGATATCCGCTTCCCGGTGTCCCCAGCTCCTGGTCCCATGCCGCCTGCACCGGGTTGGTTTTAGTGAGGGTGAGCCGGCGACGCGGCTGCTCCGGGATTGAACACTTTGAGACCCGGTCGCTCGTAGTCTTTCGTGTTGCGCGTCGCAATGGTTAAGTTGTGGCGGCGTGCCGTGGCGGCGATGAAACTATGCAGTCAAAGCAGCCGGCAGCTTGTCGGGTGTCAGGTTGCGGCCTTCCTTGTCCAAAAACGCCAGCGGACAGAAGTTGACCACGAAATGCTCGGCGAAGAATTTCTCCACGGGGCCGAACCGCTCGGCAAATAGGCCCCAGAGGCGCTTGCCGCTGACTTCGGAACGCGGGCAAGCAAAGCCTTCAACCGGACGCCGGGGATGTTCCAGCCGCGGTTTGCCGATTTCCGTTTCGATTCCCATCCAATCCCGCACCGCGGCAACTTCGCCGAAAGGCACGCCCGTTTGCGCCATGCCGAACGGGCCGGGGTTCATGCCGAGAAAGACGATGCGCTTGCGGCTGTTCCCGAAGCGGCGCAGGTAAGTCTCGTGCGCGACCCATGCGTAGTCGAGCGGGTTGTAAACGTGAGTGACCGCGACGTCGAACCTGAGCCTTTCGACTGCCTGACGAAGTCGCAGCGCGGCACTGACCATCGCTTCGCCCGGCAGCGGCGGTTCGGTGCGCTTTTTCGGAGATACGCCGCGCATCATTTGCTCCCGCTTCCCATAAAACTGACGGTAGGCCGAGCCTGTCCCCAGCGAGCCGAGCCGGACGTGTTCCGCGCACGTCGAGCGGCTCGCCGGGACGGACTCGCCCTACCGGGTTCATGGCGCGAGACATGGTAATCCGACCAAGGAAACATTCCAGGATCAGTGCTCCCAATCGCGTCGCTTGATTCGGTTGAAGGCGCGTTGTGCCGCTTTCGTTTTCCGTTTGCGGTCGAGCCAGGTGCGCTGCTGTTGGGCTTCGTCCAGGTAAGCCAACTCGCGCTGGAGTTTCAGGAAATTCTCGTACCGTTCCGACGGCAGCTCTCCCCGGGCCAGCGCCGCTTTGACAGCACAACCCGCTTCGTGCGTGTGCGAGCAATCCCGAAAGCGGCAGTGCGTCGCCCAGGTCTCAAAATCGGAGAAGGCCTCGTGAACCCCCTGCCCTGCAAGCCACAGTTGAAACTCGCGCATCCCCGGCGTGTCGATCACGAGGCCGCCTTGCGGCAACAGAATCAGCTCGCGCCACGTTGTCGTGTGCCGGCCTTTCGAGTCGCTGACCCGCACTTCGGTCGTGGCCTGAACCTCTTCGCCGCACAGGGAGTTGATCAGGCTGGATTTCCCCACGCCGGACGGTCCGATGAACACCACGGTCTCGCCCGGATGAATGATCCTCTTCAACTGATCGATATGCTCTCCTGTCTTCGCGCTGACGACGACCACGGGCGCTCCGCCCGCGGCATGCCGGGCCGTCTCCAGGTTTCGTTCTACATCCGGGCAAAGATCCGCCTTGTTCAGGACGACGACCGGCCGGGATCCGCTTTCGTGGATCATCACAAGCTGGCGCTCGATCAAGCGCGGCCGGAACGACTCATCCAGCGCCTGCACCAGGAAAACGACGTCCACGTTCGCGACCAGCACTTGTTCTTCGGTATCCCGGCCTGGGACCTTTCTGGAGAACTTTGTCTGACGCGGCAGGACGTGATGAATGACCGCCTTGGCTTCATTCGGCATCACGGAGAGCGCAACCCAGTCTCCAACTTTCGGCAATTCGGCGGGCGCCGCGGATTCGTGCAGAAGTTTTCCCGCAACGAGGCCGGTCAGCGGACCCTGCGGCGTGTGAACGCAGTATTGGTGCTTGTCTTCGACCGCCACGCGGCCCGGCTCAAGACCCGCGACTCGAAACCTGGCAAATTCCTCGTCCCAGGATGGACTCCAACCCAGTTGTTCGAGAGTGATCGGTTCTGGCAACATGCAAGCGCGGGGCGCCGGGAACGCGCGTATGCTTAGGTGGAATTCTGAGAAACACAATGACGTTCTGACTTCGTGGCAGCTATTCAGTTGAACAAAAGGCAACGAAGAGAACGAAGGCTCGCGGACTGGGAAAAATCCGATGCGGGCACTTTGCTATTACGGTAAGTCATAGCCCGGTGAGCCAGTGAGGGGCCAATGCTGGGAGACCTTCTCGAGATCTTCGTTTCCTTCGTTGGCTTTTGTTAAAATGTGAATAGTCACGGCTTAGCGATACGGCTGGAAGTAACGATCAATGTTGGCCTGACCGCGCTGAATCTCGTGAACCTTCTGATGCTTCATATTTTCGACGTGGCCATCCACGTAGCCGACGTTGATTCGGCCATTGTGCACGACGAACGTGCCGCCGGCCGCGCTGCCGCCGGGATGAAAGCTCGCATTGTGCATCGTTTTGGAATCTTCGTTGAAAAGCATCAACTTCTCCGACGGATTCACCACGCGCGTGCTGAGCACGCCTTTGGGCGGATGCTCCACGGCGTCGATGAAATTATTGACGCTGAAATTGACGCGCTGCGCCCGACCGATTTGTCCCGTGCTCGGACACCGGTAAACCGGATAGGTATTGGTGTGATTCAGATCGACCCGCCCGTTGGATAAACGAATCTGCGGCTGGCCGGTCACGTAATTGAAAATCGAACCGGCCTCCGCGTGGAAACCGAACGAAAGGGGCGGCTGGCTCCAATAACGCGGGTTTGTCGTGTCGCCGCCGGATTGTCCCCCAAACACCCAGTCCGGTGGCAAATCCCGATCCACATCGCCCGCCCAGGGCAAGTAATCCGCATGGTCGTCGGTGTAAAGCAACACCCCGATCGTGATCTGCCGCATGTTGTTTTTGCAGAGCGACGAGCGCCCGCCTTCCTTGGCCTTGCTCAGCGCGGGCAGAAGCATGCCGGCCAGGATGGCGATGATGGCAATGACGACGAGCAATTCGATAA
>VHCZ01000253.1 GCA_016871535.1 Verrucomicrobiota bacterium | reverse complement strand
CGCCGACAGAATTGCGGCGCAGGGCAGGGTGACGACCCACGAAGCCAGCACGCCGAGCACCGGTTTCCACTTCGCTTGACGGGTGACAATGCCCATGCCGAGCAGCGAGCCGACGCTCACGTGCGTCGTGCTCACCGGCAGACCGCTGAAGCTGGCCGTCGCTACCAGCAGAGCGGTTGAGAGGTTGGCGGCAAAGCCCTGGCCGGGATTCATGCCGGTGATTTTGTGGCTCATCGTCTCGGCAACCTTTCTTGCGTTGAACACACCCCCGATGGCCATCGCCGCCGCCACACTCAGAAAGCCCCAGCGAATGTCAAAAGCGCCCGCCACGAGCAACAGCGCAACAATTTTGGGCGTGTCGTTCAGCCCGCGCGCGAAGCCCACCGCGCCCGCGCTCAGGAAATGCAACGTGTCCAACACTCGGCCCGCATTCAATCCGAGCACAGTGCCCGCGTAGCGCTGCGTGCAAGCGGACGGGTCGTCCACAGACACGGAAAGCACCGGGAAAGTCTGCGCCGCGAACAAACCGTTCGGCTGGGGTAAAGGCAAGACTCGTTTTTCAACGCCAACACAGACACACATCTCTTTGGTGACACCGAATCGAAGCCGAGCGAAGCGGAAGATCAAATAGACGACCGCGCCCAAAACCATGGCCAGCAGCGGGCTGAACAGCAGGGGCGCAACGAAAATCTTCCCCAGCACGGCGAAATTCACCCCGCGGCCGGCTCCGCCCAACCCCGCGCCAATCAAGGCGCCCGTCAACCCGTGCGTGGTGGAAATCGGAAAGCCCAGCAATGCGGCCAGAATCACCGTCGCTCCCGCGCCCAACGCGACGGCGAGAATGAATTGCGGCGACGCGGTGAGCGCATCGGGCACCAGACCGCGTCCAGAAAAGTTCTTGAGCAACGACTGCCCAAGCAACAGGGCAGTGAGGCTTCCGGCGAAGGTCGTCAAGGTGGCCCAAGAAATGGCGGCGCGATACCCGCAAGTGCGGCTGCCAAAGAGACTGGCCACACCTTTGAAGTTGTCGTTCGCCCCGTTGGCATACGCCACGAAGCAACCTGCCAGAACGATGAATAGGGTGAGCATTATGGGAGCCGGGATGTTCATTTGGGGCGCGGAAAGATGCGCATTTGGGCATATATGAACCGCCGGCGTCAACTCTTATTCCACGGCGGAGAGAATGGCTATTCGGGCTGCCCGTCGAAGCGAAACGTGCAGCAGCCGAGGTCGAGAATGGTTTCGTTCTTGGACAAGCGCCGGCGAAACTCGGGGACGATGTCGCATTCGACGTGGCGCCCGTGACGCTCGCCCTCGATGATGCCGGCATGGCGAAGGATTTTGAGATGCTTGGAGACGTTGTATTGCGAAACGCCCAGCCGCTCGACGAGATCGTTGACCGTGAGCGGTTCAGCGAGCAGCTCACGCACAATGCGCCAGCGCGTTTCGTCCGCCAGCGCTTTCAGCCATGAAATGCAGGGTTCGGAAGGCATAACGAGCCGTTTCGATCTACATTCTGGCCGATTCTTGCTGTTTTGTCAGCAGCAACGTTCCTCGCAACCCTGGACTTTGGGGCAGAATCAGGTTGGGATTCCAGCCGGGAGAATGCGTGTACGGAGCAGAGAGGACTGCCGCAGTCCAAGACGCTCGCGTGTGGATGGAAGCGTGCCCTGTTTCATGAACCAGGTCGGGCGAGTCCGTCCCGGCGAGCCGCTCGACGTGCTTGGAACACGTGCGACTGGGCTCGCTGGGGACAGGCTCGCCCTACCGTTCGGTTCATGGGAGCAGTCACGATTTCCGAACCGCGCATTGGGACCATGAACCCACTCCTTCCCCTCCCAGGATGGGACTTTCATTCGGCGTCGCAGCGTCCAGTTCCCCTCCTGGGAGGGGCGACGGGGTGGGTTGGTTCAAGGGAAGCCACTCTCGCTGTCGGGAACATCGTCCTCAAACCAGCGCTTGAACCACTGCACGGCGGCGGCTCGTGCTTCGGGCGGAAAATCGTGATCGCCTGCGTACCAGTAGTAACGCACGCGATTGGCGTGGCCCAGGGCGCGATACACCGCGCTCACCGCCGCGCAGTTTTCCTCCTCCATCGGGCGGCGCTCGCCAGCGGCCTGACCTACGAGCAGCGGCCTTGGCGGCATCAGGGAAGTCAATTCGTAAAACGTAACCGGCAAAGGCAACGTGTGGTCCAGCACGAATGGCCGGAGCGCAGGCATCGACTGGCTGTTGCCGCCGCCTTTGGGCACAGCCCAGTGCATCCCGTGGTGCAGAAAGTCGGAGACCGGTCCGTTGGCGACTGCGACTTTGATCCGGGGTTCCAACGCCGCCGTAAAAATCGTGCTGTGCCCGCCGTAGGAATGCCCGATCATCCCGATCTTCTCCGGATCGACAAAATCCAGCGTCTGCAAGTAGTCGATGGCGCGGGAAGTGTCCCAAATATCTTTGCCGTGAATCGACCAGTCCGGAAACTGTTTGTAGAAGTCGGTCGTGTCGTAAGGGCGGCGGCCCGGTTTGATGCGCTCGCCGTCGCGGAGATAATCCGCCGCGAAAGCGACGAATCCGGCCTCCACCATGTCGAGGGCAAAGGCATGATTCCGCTGCGGCGGGGTGTTAGGGGCGCGACCGGACAAGCCCACGGTGGTTTCTTTGCCGGCGCCGCTTGTCGTGCCGTAAAAGCAAATGACCGCCGGCGCACGCGGGAGACGCTTCTTGGGGATCAGCAAGTAGGCCGGCAGGCGGTCGTCGGATTGGACCTGGATGGACACCTTGCGGCGGACGTAGTCGCCGCAGTCTTCTTCGGAGAGGATTCTCGGATCGAGCGGGACTTTCTCTTTTGGGAACGGGCCGAGGATTTTCATCGCTCCCTCGAGAATGCGCTGACGCTCTTTGGGCCAACTGGCTGCGCTGGGCGGCGTCTTCCGAAGACCGGCATGCGGATGCGCATTCATCTCCCGCAAAAGGACCGGCTCGCCAGGCCGCGCGGGATTGTATCGGTCGCGATTGGCCAGGAAGTTCCTTTTGATGTCTTCCGCCGATACTTCCTCATCGACAATCCACACCTGACCGACCAGGCCACCCAACGGCATCGCCAGCCGAACGGGTTCGCCGGCGGCGGTGTCGCGGAAAGGCCAGATTCTGCCGCCGGTGACGGCGTGTTCGTCGGTATGCACCCGCGTTCCGTTCAAGTAGAACTTCTGGAAGCCTCGCGCGTCCTTCACGACGGCCAGTTGGTTCCAGGAATCGAAGGCGACTTCGTTCACCGTAACGTGCGCGAACGGCATGGAGCCATTTCCGTTGATCGTGCCGAGGAGAAACCCTCGCTGGTCCGTGCCGAGCACGAAATTCACCCAGTTGGTCGCGGGACGAAAGAATCGTTCGCCGAGCGGGCCGATTTCCGGAATGTCTCGAAAGAAGAAATATTGCTCGCCGCTTCGCCTTGGAAAAAACCAGCCGCCCACGGTCATGGCCTGAATTCCATCGAGCGCTCGCGAAAACTCGACTTCGGAGTATTGGAGAGCGGTCGTGAATTCCAGCGCGCCCCCGAAGCGCCCTTGAATCCGTTTGGCGCCGTGGAACAGCTTGACGTTTGGTTCGTCCTTCTCGAAGTCGAGGAAGAGGGCGGCGCTCCGTGGATCAATCTCAGCCTGGACCGCGAACGCCAGGGCAAGCCCTCCCAAACCATGCAGCCATAGAGCAAGGCCAAACGGTGTCATACTTTTCCCGGCAGAATCCCAACGGGATTCCACCGCAAAGCCCAGGGTTGCGAGGCACGAGCTACCCCTGGGAATAGGGGGAACACGGGCTCAACCCAGCAATTCTCATTTTGGCGACAGACGGGAGCGCGCAGCTTGCACGTAGTCCCGGCTTTAGCCGGTTTTGTGCGCTGGCCGGCTAAAGCCGGGACTACATGCAGATCAAAACGAGAATTGCTGGGTTCAACCCCAACGGGGTTGCGTCTTAGGCCAATCGAAGAGGCGCAACCCCTTTGGGGTTGGTTCCTTCGCGTTCGCTTTACCCAGGGTAGCTCGTTCCTCGCAACCCTGGGCTGGAGGGCACAATCCCCTTGGGATTGGCGCTTAGATCCGAGTAAGGCTTTCATTGCTCAACTTTCACCGTGCCGAACCGGATGACCGGTCGGGCGGCGTATTCCTCGTAACGCTGCGCGACGCCGCCGCGAATCGCGTCCTGGCCGTGCACCACGATTCGGTAGCGCAAGCGCAGCGTGGCTGCGGGCTCCAACGTGTAAGGTGTTTCCATGTTGAACGCGGCGCCGGCCCAGCCGTCGTTTCGGCAATGCCAGCCGGTCGGAGCATTCGGGTTGTCGGGATGATCGAGGAGGGCGATGCCTGCCCACCGGCCTTGCGCGATGGGGCCGGATTGATCGATCCAATGAGCGCGTTTCAAGTGCGCGCGCTGTTCGTTCAGATCGCCCTTGGCATTCCGGATTTCGCCTGCGCCATCGAACACGGTCATGGATTGAGCCACGCGTGCCGCCAGAAATCCAAAACTGGTTTTCCCGAAGGTCACGGGCTTTGCGCCCGCCGGAGTCAGGGAGAGTTCCACGTCAATAATCCGGAAGTCGTCTCCGGACTGGTAAATCGTGAAGCTGCGGCGTTCGCGCAGTTGTCCTTCTCCTTGATTAAGCCAGTGTGTCTTTTGGGCAAGCCGGCAAAAAATCGGCCCGTCTTCCATCAACTCCAACTGTTCGTGGGCGATGACGCCGCCGCGTTCTGACCAGAAATCGAGTCCATTGACGCTCGCGTGGGCAATCCAGAGCGAATAATGGTGCGCGTGGCTGCCGGTGGGATCGTGCGGCTTGCCGAATTCCGTCAGCGAGATGCCATCGGGGCCGTTCACGGGATAAAAGAAAGGCCGGCGAATGCTCGGCGTCGCGGAGGCAAGCGACGCCGGAGGCGGGCCAAGGCGATACGAGGTGACCAGTTCCTTGCCGTCGAAAATGTGAATCACGCCGTCCAGGGGCCAGTGCGGGCGCAACTGCATTTGGGGAAACCAGCGAACCGGCGTCGCTCCGCCTTGTTCATCGAAAGCCCGAAGATTCTGCGGGGGGAAAGGCGCCTGGATCATTTTGCCCTTCTTCGGGACGCCAAATTTCAAAACAAAGGAAGCCTGGCCATGGGTTGCTGCGCGAACAATCCAATTCAACTCCCCCGTGACCTTGATTGCGTCGGGCGTTTCGCCGGCGGCGTATTCGCCGAGGTAACTGACATTCGGCGGTGTGTCCGGAAGCGCGCGGCGAGTTTTGGGGCGGGGTTGATCTTGCGCGCTAAATTGGAATGGAATCTCTTCCTCTTTGGCGCCAGGGCCCACGCGGAACAACCGCAACGAGCGCTCATCAACCGCTCCAGACACGTTGGCCTGTGCCAACCGCTCAGAGAAATCCACCTGACACTGGACCGGGACGAATTCTGCCTGCGATGGGATTCCGGTCACTTGAATCGAAGTCGAGAGCCAGCGGTGGGAGTCTGACGCGGGTTGGGTTTGTGAAGCCGCGTAAGGCGGTTGGGCTTCTTGGGGCCTCGGGCTTTTTTCGGCGCCTTGCACTCCGCCGGGTAGAAGCAGAAGATGGACGCAGAAGGTGATAGAGAGGACAGAAGGGACAATCAGGCCGGAAGGCGGAAGCGGACGCCTCTGGAGCTGGCAAAATCCCATTGTTGCCATGGGGCTAATCAGATAGAACCGCGCCGAGCAATCGTCAACGAAGGAACCGGAGGACTCCAGTTATCAAAGGTCGAGACCCGGATGAACCGAACCGCTTGTCGCGCGGTCAAAGCGAGTAGCCATTCAGCCGACAAATATGAGTGCACACCGATCTTCGACGCAGTCCCTTCCAATGAACCGGCATTGGTTTGTAGTCCCGCCTTTAGGCGGCCCCGGCGCACCGGACCGGCTAAAGCCGGGACTACATGCTGGGCGTGGTTCATGGGCCCTGTGCATGGTTCCGAGATCAAAGGAGCTTCCCCTGAACCTGACGGTAGGGCGAGCCTGTCCCCAGCGAGCCGAGTCGGACGTGTTCCAAGCACGTCGAGCGGCTCGCGTGGACGGACTCGCCCTACCGGGTTCATGGGCCGAGTGCGGGTCCGAAAGGCACAGGACCCTTCCCATGAACTCGGTAGGGACGGATGGGCTTCCCAAGCCCCGCCATGAGTCTCCCCAGAAAGAACTTTCGCCTCGCGAAATGCGGACCACTCCGTCCCTGACTTTGCTCCGCGGTCGAAAGTGCAATTTCAGGGACGCGGTGGAACGCGTCCTTACCCGTTCGTGGGCTGCATGCCTGCTTTTGCTCGGCGGCGCGTATTTCCTCATCCTCCTGCCGGTTTCCGCGGCGCCGAAAGGTCCCGATGTCAAACACGCGCCCCAACAGCCCAAATCAAACGAACCCGTCCGCATCACTGCCGATTTCAAGAGCCAGCCGAAGCCAAAACAACTGGAGCTGCAGTATCAAATCGTCGATCCGGGAAAGTATATTGCGTTCAATGATCCCGTGTTCAAAGCACAGTGGACTTCCGCCCGGATGAACGATTCGGGTGAGAACGGGGACTCGGCGGCCGGGGACGGCGTATTCACGGTCGAATTGCCTTCCACGATCCAAAAGCACCGCCGCCTGGTCCGATATCGAATCGCGTCGCCCGACGAGAAGAAGGTCGTCGCGCCCGAGGCGGACGACGAACAAACGAACTTTGCCTATTTCGTCTATGACGGCGTTCCATCCTGGCGCGGCGCGATTAATCCGCGCAGCAGCGACGCCAAACTCCGGGAGGCCGTGACGTATCCCGGCCAGATTCTGCAACGCGTGCCCGTCTATCATTTTCTCAGCCACAAGGCCTCAGTGGAGAACGCGACGTGGAACGAGCGCGGTGGGTTTGGCTCCGGCAGCCGGCACGAATACCTTTACACGGGCACGATGGTCTATGACGGCGCGGTGTACGATCACGTAAAGTTCCGCGCCCGCGGCGGTGTCTGGCGCCACGCCATGGGCAAAAATATGTGGAAGTTCAATTTCCTGGGCGGCCATCGATTCCGGGCGCGAGACAACTACGGAATCCCGTACGACGCCAAGTGGGACAAACTGAATCTCGGCGCGTGCATTCAGCAAGGCGACTTCGGCATGCGCGGAGAGCAAGGTATGTTCGAAGCCGTGGGCTATCGGCTGTTCAATCTCGCCGGGACCGAAGGCCCGCGCACGCATTGGGTCCAGTTGCGGATTATCACCCAGGCCGAAGAAAGCCCGGCGGACCAATATGCCGGCGATTTCTGGGGCCTGTACCTCGCGACCGAAAACGTAGATGAGCATTTTGTGAAGGAACACGATTTGCCGGCCGGGAACGTGTACAAGATCGAAGGGTACCAGGGCAAACTGGCCTCCAACGGCAACCCCGCCGTGGCCAATGGGTCGGATGTGAATGAATTCCTCCGCGCCAGCATGCAGCGCCAGCAACCCGACGCCTGGTGGTTGCAGAACGTGGACCTGGCCCGCTACTACAACTACCGCGCCATCGTCGAGTGCATTCACCATTACGACATCGACGCCGGCAAAAACTATTTTTACTACCTGAATCCCGCGACGCGAAAATGGATCGTGATTCCGTGGGACGTCGATCTGACCTGGGGCGACCACATGCACGGCGGCGGCTACGATCCGTTTTTCCGGACCGGCCTGCTTTCGCGCTCTCCTTTCAAGCAACAGTACCAAGACCGGCTGGCGGAGATTCGGGATCTGCTTTTCAACCCCGAACAACTCAATCTGTTGATCGACGAACACGCCGCGATGATCAGCGACCCCACCGGCCTGCTGTCCATCGTCGAAGCCGATCGCGCGAAATGGGATTTCCATCCCGTGCTCGCGTCGTCGCGCGTGATGCCCTCCAAGGCCGGGCATGGGAAGTTTTACTTCGGCGAGCCGCGAAGCACGTTTCGGTCGATGGTGCAATACATGAAGACCTACGCGGCGAAACGGATGACGTGGATCGACCGCCGCCTTCTCTCGGACTTCCAACCGCCATCCCCGCCGAAGATTGCGGGCGCAGGGCCGGGCCAGTTCCGGATCGAATCCAATCCCGAAGATTCAGGAAGCAGCGTTTGCCGCTGGCGCCTGGCGGAAGTCACCGACCCGGAGAGTCCGTCCTTCAATCCGCGCCAGCCCTGGAAGCACGAAATCACCGCGCTCTGGGAGAAGGAACTGAAGAGCGACCAGGCTGCTGAGGCGCCGGCGAATCTGCTCAAGCCGGGCCATGCCTATCGCGTTCGCGCCCGTTGGCAAGATGCGAGCGGCCGCTGGAGCAGGTGGTCCGCGCCCGTCCAGTTCACCGCGCCCTGAGGTGAGAGCGCGCTTGGAAAACGCCCCTGGTAGGGCATCGCTGCCGCGATGCCGAAATCTCCATCGGCACGCGCAGCAAAGGTTCCATCAAGCCAGACGCAGGTTGCTTCCTAGAGAAAGGAGGCGCCGCGGCAGCGCCAGGCAGCCCCGCCCTGCATCAGCCCATGAACCGGGGCGAGCCCGTCCCGGCGAGCCCCTCGTGCGTCTGAAGCTCCGTTTGAATTGCGGCTCGTTGAGGACAACTCGCCCTACCGATGTTAAACAGATAATTGAAGCTAAGAGCTTCCGGGGACTGCCCGCCGGCCTACGTTTCGCGTCATGGGCATCATCACGATCGATTCGGCAACGCCATCACCAACATCAGCCGTGACGATCTCGCTTCGTGGGCCAAAGCGCCCTGCGCACGGCGCATGAACCGGGTAGGGCGAGCCCGTCTCGGCGAGCCGCTCG
>VHCZ01000252.1 GCA_016871535.1 Verrucomicrobiota bacterium | reverse complement strand
TCTCAAGTCATCCCAAGAGAATTTCCCTGATCGGTTAGCCAGGCCATAGCTTGGCCCTTGGCCTGCCAAGGGCGCGGCAGGCATTCTTCTTCAATCTTCGCTTGGGTACCGGAATCGGAACGCTCTACCCCCCGTAATGCCTCTCCGCAGCCGAATCTAGCTAGCCTAGTCTAGCCTAGCCTATTTAAGTGTCTTCCAGCAGCCAGACCAGTCCGGCGAATATCCCGTTGTCGCTTCAATCCTCGCGCCCCCACGGCCGGGAAGACCGAGCCGTGAGCGCGGTCGTGCCGCGAACAACACCGCAAGAATACGTGCCTCCACCGCCGGCGCCCATTTCGCGCCCGCCGGTCGAGTTGGATGCGGGCACAGAAAAGAAACTGAGCCGCATCAAAGAGGTTCAGGTCGCCTTCCGCGCCGCGCTAAACATAGCCAACTTGATCGAGGAGCAGTAATTGCTGGATTCGATTGTCTGACGCGCCCCGAGGAATGCAGCCAGCCAGCGTTCAATTCAGGACGCCTCGTTGATCACCCACTCGAACTCGCGGGGAGATGCCAAATCCGCAAGCGACCTTCCCGCGCGTTTGCGTTCCTGGATTTCCAGGACGATGCGGGCGGTCTCTTCAAGCACTCGCGGGACCAGTTTCATTTTGACGTCGTCGTCAAAACTGAGTCCGGGACCTCGCTGGATTTCCGTGAGCCAGGGCTGAAGTTTAACATCCAGGATGATATCGGCGCCGTAAAGCCCGAAACAAAGGCCGTTCTCCTGACCTTGGGTCAGCGTTTCTTTCGCGGCCTGCGTGACAAACGCCAGTATCCGCTTGAGCTTCGGCGCCAGTTCGTCTCGGACGAAGTTTGGGCCCGCGCGGTGGTGATCTCTGGCCAGATAGTCCTGGAAATCCGAGAAGCTCCATTTCAACACCAAGGACGGATCGACTCGTTGGGAATGTGGTTGAGAAGTTGGTGAGGACCGAGGCTTGAACACAAACGTTGGTATCCTTTGCGCATCCAGATGAGGTCCGCTTCTTCCGGCGCTTCGACAAAACGAAATCCCAAATCCTTGAAGATCGACCGGGCGTTGGTCGAAGCGGCGTCGCATTAGATCGAGGCTGAGGCGAACTCAGGCTTTTTTAGCGTGCCAGCTTCAGGACCGTCGATTTCCCGTGCCTCCGGGCGCTCAATGCCTGGGCCGGAGAATGATCGCCTTCTTGTCAGAACCGGCCACTTCGACGCTGTGCGTTTCGACGGCCGGATCGTCCTTGAGCGCGTTGTGGACAATGTGGCGATCGAAAGCGTTCAGCGGCGGCAGCTCCACAATGTCCCCCCAACGCCGCACTTTGTCCGCGGCTTCTTTGGCCTTCTGGACGAGAGCCTCGCGGGCCTGGGTGCGGTACGAACCCACATCTAGCGTGACTTTCGGAGCGTTCTGGTCTTGGCGGAACAGCAGCCGATTGACGAGGTATTGCAATTCGCTCAACGTCTGGCCCTGGCGGCCAATCAAGCGGCCGGCATCTTCGGTTTTGACATCAAGCACAATGCCGTCGTCCATGTGATGCTCTTCGACGGTCGCCTCGAATCCGAGGTGTTTCAGTAACTGCTCCAGAATAGCTTTTGCTTCAGCAGCCATAGGCAGGTTAAATCGTTAAATCGGCTCAGGGCTGGCGCCTTTTCTTCGGTGCTGAACCTAGAGGCGACACCGGTTTCGCTATGGGTTGGGTCTTGGGATCGGTCGCCTTCGTTACCTTCATTTGCAGAATAGTTAGCAGATTCTGCACGGTCCAGTAAAGGGTTAAGCCCGCGGAAAAATTATAAAGGAACACCATGAACATCAGCGGCATGTACTTCATGATGCTTTGCTGGACCGGATCCATGCCGGGCGACGGCGGCGTCAGCCGCGCCTGCCAGAGCATCGTCGCGCCCATCATCAAGGGCAGCGGATTGATCGGCAGGCCGGAGCCGGGAATTCCAAAAAACGGGATGAATCCCAAGCCGGGAATGACAAATACCGTGTCCGGCTGCGAGAGGTCGCACGCCCAGAGAAAGGCAGCTCCGCGCAATTCGATGGCGCTTTGCAGCATCTGGTAGAAACCGATGAACACCGGAATCTGCAGGAGCATCGGCAAGCAACCGCCGAGAGGACTGACCCGGTTCTCTTTCATGAACTCCATGAGTTTCATGTTCATCTTCCGCGGGTCGTCCTTGTATTTCTCCTGGATCGCCTTCATCTGCGGCTGGAGGGCGGCCATGCGTTTCATGGACTTGGTGCTGGCGTTGGTCAGCGGCCAGAAGAACAGCTTGATCAGAACCGTGATGACGATGATGGCGGCGCCGTAATTCTGCGTCACCGCGTAGAGTCCTTTCAGGGACAGGAGAAGGCCCTTGGCGAAAAAGCCGAAGAATCCAAAGCGCATGACCAGGTCCAGATTTCGGCCGAGCAAAGAAAGCGTATAATACTCCTTCGGGCCGGCGTAGAGATCAAACCTGTGTTCGAGCGATTGATTCGGCGCGAGGGTGGTCCCGGCATACACAAAGGAGACCTGATGTCCGAAGGGTTGTGCCCACGTTTTGGAATCGGCTTCGATCGCCTCCTGGCTCGGGCGCGGAAGCTCGACCCTGTGCGCGCGCAGGCGGTAAGCGGGTTGCGCAGGGACGCCGATGATCGCAAAGAACTGGTTGAACGCCGAGGCCCAGAACACATTGCTGCTCCCGGCCGCAAAATCCGATTGGGGCCGCCCGCCAAAGCAGCCGGCGCTTCCCGTAAAGGCATCTTCCGCCTTGTTGCCGTTGTGCCATTGCGCTCCGAGCATCAAAGATTCGTCGTGGTTTCCCATCGGCGTGGAGGTCCCCACCACACATTCAAAAGCGGGAAGGGCAACCGCCTGGTTAGAGCGATTCTCAAACCGGTTGGTCGCCTTAATCAAATAATTGGTGCTGAGGGCAAAATCTTTGATTAAGAAAAGGCCGCTCGAAAGCGCCTTCTCCGCGCGCACGCCAAACGGCATGGTGGTCAATTTGAAAAGGCCGTCCCCCTCCACGGCTTCTCCGCCGATCACCGCCATCGCGGGCCGCTGGGCGCCAGTGTTGAGAGAAGCGAGACGAGCGCGGTTCGTCGTCTCCTTGCGGTCGCAGGAAATAGTCGCGGGATACTTGATCAGTTCGACGAACTTCAAACCTCCGCCGTGGGTCGTGAAGGTGTATCGGGCGTTTTCATTTGTCACGGTGATGCTCTCTTCCGCAACGCCCGGGCGGATGATTCTGGAAGTGTCAAGGCTCGGCGGCGCCGGCGAGGGCGCGGAGGCGGGATCGGGAGGCTTGGTTGTGCCCGGCTTGTTTGTGTCGATGTCCGTGGCCGATTGCGAAACGGTGTTGGTTCCTTCCGGGGCTGGCAAGGGAGGGAACAACTTGTTGACGAGCGGATACCACGCCATCAACAAAGCAAACGAAACCAGAAGAATGATGAAAGACTTACGATCCATTACAGGAATTGTTCCCTGAACAAGGTCGGGCGAGTCCGTCCCGGCGAGCCGCTCAACGAGTTTGGAACACGTCCGATTCGGCTCGCTGGGGACAGGCTCGCCCGACCTTTAGGTCCACAGGAAGGTTGACAGGATTGAGGAACCGGCGGCACGGGGTCATGGCCGCATCCACCCCACGGATGACATCGGCAGATTCGTTTCAGCGAAAGCCAGGCGCCGAGCCAAGGGCCGTGCGTTTTCAAGGCCTCGAACGCATACCCCGAACAACTCGGCGTGTATCGGCAATGGCCGAGCGGGCCAAACACAAGCGTCTTTGCCGGTGAGAGAAATCGCCGATAGCACCATACGGCGCCGATCAGGATGGCCTGAACGATTTTCAAGATGTCATTTGAGCAAGTTCGCTTGCCGGAGAACCGCGAGGAGATCCCGTTCAACGTCTGCCAGTTTCTTGTCCGCAATCGACGACCGCGCCACCAGCACCAACTCCACCGATTTCTGCAAGTCGTGTTGATGCCGCCGAAAGGCCTCGCGCAGGAGCCTCCGGGCGCGGGTCCGAATGGTGGCTTTTCCCAATTTGCGGCTGGTGATCACCCCCAGGCGGCTGGGCGTTTCGCCGGGCTGCGGAAACCAATTGGCAATCAGACAACCTCGAGCCAGGCGTCGGCCCTGGTCGCGGACGCGCAGAAATTCCTGCCTCGTGCGCAGGCGCATGGAACGCTTCAGTTCGTGGCGGCGGCGGTTTGAGGCCGGCGCCGCTGGAACCGAGTTCTGAGCCTGCATGCGAAGCGTCCGGATCAGACCGGGGTCAGGCGTTTGCGTCCGACGCGGCGGCGGTTGGCGAGAATCGCCCGGCCGCTTTTGGTCGAATTGCGGTTGAGAAAGCCGTGTTGCCGTTTGCGGCGGATTTTCGACGGCTGATATTGACGTTTCATGCGTGATCGTAGTCAGTTCGAGTTCAAGTGCGTGGCCCGGACCACACGGCGCTCTCGCGTCGAAGCCACGTGTTGAGCACCCCCGCTGCTGACGGGATGCGGGAGATTATCAGTGAAATTTCGAGTGTCAAGCGAGCCGCTCAAAAGCTCAAAAGCGAAGCGGCGGATTGAACTGTCGGTCAGCGAAGTCTTCTCCCTCTCTTCCCGAAGGGAGGAGTGGGCTGGGGGAGAGGGGGTGCGTTGGCTCGCTTTTCATGTTTCCAAGAAACCCCTCTCTCCAACTCTCTCCCCACTCGTGTCCTCGCGGGGAGAGAGAGAAGTCAATCGGAGTCGTTGACCGACAGCTTTGATCGCACCCCTCAAAAGTGAAGCCGCCCATTTCGCGCTTTTATCTTGGTGGTTTTGACTTAATTTCCCGCCATGACTTTGGCGGAACAAATGACGCAACTGGCCCGACAAGCCAAAGCCGCGTCGCGCGCGCTGGCGAGGCTTTCCCGCGAGCAAAAGAACGCTTGCCTCGCGGCCATGGCGGAAGCGATCGAGAGCAACGGTCAAACCATTAAAACGGCGAACGAGGCCGACATGGATGCCGCGGCGCAGGCCGGACTTTCAGCCGCAATGCTGGACCGGCTCAAGCTCGACGAGAAGAGGATCTTCGGGATGGCGAAAGGCTTGCGTGAAGTCGCGGCTCTGCCCGATCCGGTCGGGCGCATCCTCGATGAGCGGGTTCGGCCCAACGGGCTGAAGCTCCGGAAAATCTCCACCGCGATCGGCGTGGTCGTCATCATTTACGAGGCGCGCCCCAACGTTACGGCGGACGCCGCCGCGCTTTGCTTCAAATCCGGCAACGCCACGATCCTGCGAGGCGGCAAGGAAGCGATGCATTCCAACCGCGCCATCGCGGACCTGATGGTGACGGCGGCGCAGAAATGCCTCCCGGACTTCCCGGCCCACGCCATTCAAGTGGTTCCCACTCCGGACCGCGAGGCGATCAAGGAACTCCTGTCGTTGACGCAGTACGTCGATGTGTGTATGCCGCGCGGCGGGGAAAGCCTCATCCGCGCCGTGGCGGAATGCGCGAAGGTCCCGGTCATCAAACATTACAAGGGAGTCTGCCATGTCTATGTTGATGGCGCGGCGGATTTGCAGATGGCGGAGGCAATCGCGATGAATGCGAAAGTGCAGCGCGCAGCCGTGTGCAACGCCATGGAAACGCTGCTGATCGACCGGGCGATTGCCCCGGTGTTCTTGCCCGGCATCGCCCGGAAGCTGGCCGAGAAGAAGGTCGAACTGCGGGCGGACCCGGAAACCCTTGAGAATCTCAAATCTCAAATCTCAAATCTCAAATCGCCAATCCGCCTCCGCGCCGCCACGGAACAGGACTGGTTCACCGAATACAATGATTACATCCTGAACGTCCGAATCGTCGGCGGGGTTCAAGAGGCGGTCGACCACATCAACCATTATGGCTCGGCGCATTCCGACAGCATCGTGACGCGCGATGAAGCGCGCGCGCAGAAATTTCTCGGCGAGGTCGATTCGGCGGCGGTCTATTGGAACGCTTCGACCCGCTTCACCGACGGCGGCGAGTTCGGCATGGGGGCGGAGATCGGGATCAGCACGGACAAGGTCGGCGCCCGCGGCCCGATGGGCCTGGAGGAGTTGACGACCTACAAATGGATCGGGATCGGAAACGGCCAAATCCGCACCTGACCGGACCGACTGCTTCTTAAGAGGAGGCAACGGAGAGAACAGAGGCCGAGGATCATGAAATCCGAAATCCGAAATCCGAAACAAATTCAAAACTCAAATTCGCCCATCCGGAAAACGCGCCGGGGTTTCGGACTTTCTCTGCCTGTCTCTGTTTCCTCTGTGCGCTCCTGTTTGACATTGAATCAACGTAGGGCAGGCTTCCAGCCTGCCCGCTGCAACCATGGTCCAAACGCTTTCCCTGGCTGATCAGGCCCGCTTTGTCCGGGGCCGCATTCCTCCCCAGGGTTTGTTCGCGGGGCAAGAATTCCGAATTTCGCCCGCGCCCTTTCCGATTGAGGTTCGCCTGGCGAAAGATCTGGAGTCGGTCGGACGCGTGCTGCTCCAATTCAATCGCGCAGTCAATCTGCTCTATCGCCTGAGCGTCGCGGGCAAACAGCCCGCCTGGGTCGCGGCCTGGCTCGATCAGGGCAAGCCGCCGGAACTGATCGAGCTGCAGCGTTCCAGTGCGTTCAAGAACGAATTGCCGCGCGTTATTCGCCCGGACATGTTGCTGACCGACAGCGGCGTCAGCATCACGGAACTGGACTCGGTGCCGGGGGGCATCGGGCTTACGGCGTGGCTGAATCAGACGTATGCGGAACTCGCTGAGGCTTCGGCGGCGATGCCATCTCTCGCGGGTGAAGCGACGGCTGCCGACTCCGTTTCCCCGACGCCTACTGCCCAACGCCCCTCACCCATTCCTTATCCGCAATCGCCAATTGCCAATCGCCGATCGCCAAGCCCTGATCGCCAGTCGCCGATTGCCAAGCGCCAAGCGCCAAGCGCGGGTCGCCAGTCACCCAATGCCGATCGCCAAGCGTCGGGCGCCCATCGCCCATCGCCCATCCTTGGCGGCGCCGACGGAATGTTAAACGGTTTCGAAAGCATCTTCGGCGACGCCGGGAAAGTGCGGATTGTGATCTCTGAGGAGTCGGCCACGTATCGTCCGGAGATGGCGTGGCTCGCCACTCAGCTTGGGAATGAACGGTTCGACGTCTGTGATTCCGGCTTCACCGACTTCCATGAGGGCGACGCGGTTTATCGTTTCTTCGAGTTGTTCGACCTGGAGAACGTGGGGAACGCGGAAGCGATTTTCCAACTGGCCAGGGACAAGAAGATTCGTCTCACCCCGCCGCCCAAAACGATCTTCGAAGAGAAGATGCTGTTCGCGCTCCTGTGGAATCGGAACTTGCTCGGCTTCTGGCGGCAGGAGCTTGGGGAAGGATTTCTCGAACGGCTCTGGCGGCTGGTTCCCTACACCTGGCTGGTCGATCCTGCGCCTTTGCCGCCCCACGGAGCGATTCCCGAACTCAATCTCACAGACTGGCACCAACTGAAAACGCTTTCGCAACGGGATCGGGATTTAGTTCTGAAAGTCTCCGGATTTTCCGAGCAGGCGTGGGGCGCGCGCGGGGTCTATCTGGGGAGCGATCTCTCGGCCAGCGACTGGACGGAAGCCGTCGATCTGGCGATCGGCTCGTTCGGACGTTCGCCATTTGTGCTGCAACGCTACCACAAGCCGAAGACTGTTGAGATGTCCTGGTTGGATTTTGGGCGGGGAGAGTTGTTGAGAATGAACGGGCGCGTCCGGCTCTGCCCGTATTATTTCGTGAGCGGCGAGGGAGACAACGCGCGGGCGAATCTAGGCGGTGTCCTGGCGACGATTTGCCCGGCTGACAAAAAAATCATCCACGGGATGAAAGACGCAATTTTGGTTCCGTGCGCAGCGGAGCATGTTTAACGCGGTTGACAATTCTGAGTTCATGGGCGGTGCCGAATCGCCTTTCCCCTCTCCCCTGGGGCCCTGGAGAGAGGGAGCATTGCCCTCCGCGCTGGAAAAGCCTCGCGCATCAGGATCGAACGGGCGTCACGACAGCCATACCCTCTCCTTGGGCAGAGGGCCAGGGTGAGGGGAAAGGACGCGCCATTCGGCTCTGCGCAGCGGAATCCTGGCACTGGATGGGGATCGAAATGAGCTTAACCGAGTACATTCTGTTCGCTGCCGGGTCGTTGTTCATGATCATCGACCCCATTTCGCTGATCCCGGTCTTCGTGTCCATCACCCCGGACGACACGCCCAAACAACGCGAAAAGATGGCGCGGCTGGCGTGCCTGGTCGCCGCAGGGGTTTTGATTGGCTTCACCCTCATCGGGAAGAAGCTGTTCCATCTGATGGGGATTACTTTGCCCGCGTTCAAGATTGCCGGAAGCATCGTGCTGCTCTTGATCGCGCTGGACATGCTCCGCGCGCAGCGGTCACGCGTTCAACAGACGAACGAGGAAACGGACGCTGCCGCCGCGAAAGAGGACATCGCGATCACCCCGCTGGCAGTGCCGTTGTTGGCGGGACCGGGCGCTATTTCAACCGCCATCCTCCTGGAGGACCGCGCGAAGGGATGGGCGCAGGAAGTGGCGTTGCTGGCTTGTATCGGCGCGGTGTGCGCGGTCAGCTACTTCGTGCTGCGCCTGTCCGCGCACGGGGCGACGTGGATCAGCCCCATCGCGATGCGCATCGTCACTCGGATCATGGGTCTGCTGCTGGCCGCGGTGGCGATCCAGTTCATCCTCGACGCGATCGCCGAACAAAAGGGAAAACTCTTCTAGTGATGTGTCTCACAAATGGCTGGAGTTATGCCGCAAGGGATTTTGGCCTCCCGCGAGGCGCGAGCGACGCGCATACCCCTGGTGGGTCTGTAAG
>VHCZ01000251.1 GCA_016871535.1 Verrucomicrobiota bacterium | reverse complement strand
ACTCTTTGCCGAAGGCGACCGTTACCGGCTGTTTGCCAAGCTGGTTTACCCGAAGCTGGCGCGGGCGCGACCTGCGCTGGAGAAGTGCTATTGCGCGGAAAATGGGCGCACGGCCCTTGAACCGGTGCTGATGCTGGGGGTTAGTCTGCTGCAGGATTTGGACGGAGTGCCGGATCGGCAGGCGGTGGAACTGTTGCGCTATCATGCGGGGTGGAACTTCGCGTTGAACCGGCAGTTGGGCGATCCGGGCTTTCATCCGAGGAGTTTGGTCAACTTCCGCCATCGGTGGATGTAAGCGTAGTTTTCTTACTTCGCGGAGAATGGAAACGTGCCAAATTGTTCACATGAAATCCCCGTCGGTCCATCTGGTGACTCAGACGAGAAAGCGCTGATATGGCTGAATCCGATTACATCGAAGCCTTAAAACCGCCACGTCACCTTCGCATAGACGGCCCGGTCTACTTCCACGTCGCGGATCGCGCCTTCGGACTTCGCGCGAATTCGATCCGTGAACAGGCCCGGTGGAGAAAGCGAATGCCGGCGAATCAAGCCGTCCCACTTTCCATAGTAATAATCCCCCTGCAGGGAGAATCGGTTGATGTCCGCCGGTTCCCAGTCCACACGGAAGCCTTGTTGTGAAATCCACCAACTGTCATTGGCGCCGGAGCCGTCGGTTCGAGTGAATTCGTCGCGGTTGGCGTACTTGGCGTAGGCCCGATAATAGGCGTTGGTTCCGAGTTGTCCGCCGTAGCGCAATCCGCCAAAGCCGCGCTCCTCCATTCCGCCGCAACAACAAATATGAACGCATCGTTGGGGGAGTAGTCGCGCGCCCAATCGGCCCGAGACGATGGCAGATTGAAGGGAACAGAGAACTTCGTCCTGTTCAGTTCACCGGCAAGGCCACGGAGAACGCGGAAATCGAGCGCGTCGAAGGCAACAGCCAGCTCAATGGCGTGGGCCAGGATCGCGGCGGCCGAGCCTTTGTCACGATTGCCGTCGAGGGGTTCCCATCTCAGGGATCCCGAGTCGCTCCGCGAACATCGAGACAGATCAATATTCCCTGGGCGTTGCGGCAATAGATTCTGCCGTTGGCGAGGACCGGAACCGTCCAGCATTTGCCCCCCAACACTTGGGCTCGCGCCAGAGCTTGAAAGCGTTCCGGTGTTGCCTCAGCGACCACCAGTTCACCGCGATCGCTCAGGATTATCAACTTCCCATCCGCGGCCATCACCGAGCCGAGGCCGAAGCCGGTCTGCTTCCACTTCACCGCACCGGTTGTAAGGTCCAAACACCGGAAATCCCGGTCGGGGTGATCGGTGTTCCCGTGGACTCCGTAAGCAAAACCATTGAGGTTGACGCAACTGTTGAAATGGTTGGCGATGTTCTTGTTTTCCCAAACCACGGCCGGCGTCCCCGAACCCGCTTTGAGCAGCGCGCAACCGCGGTCGAACGTTGACACGAATAGTTTGTCGTCGATCACGAGGGGATCGGCGGCGTTGATGTCCCATTTGGTGACCCAGGAATGGCTCCAAAGCGGTTGGCCGTCTCGGACGCGCACACCGAGGAGGGATTTGCCGGAGAAGACCGCAACGCAGCGTTCGCCATTCGCGACAAAAGGCACCGGGGTCGCGTAACCCGCCGCGCTGGTATCGGATTTCCAAATCACGCTGCCCGTGGCCTTGTCCACCGCCGTGCCGGCGCCGCCCAGATTCAAAATCAGCAAATTGCCTTCAACCAGCGGGGAGCCCGCAAAACCCCATTCGGGCTTCTTTGCGCCCAGTTCAGCCATCAAATCCTTCGACCAGGCAACGCGCCCGCTCGCGGTGTCGAAACAAAACAAGTGTCCGCGTTTGCTGAGCGTGAAAACCTTGACGCCATCGACCGTGGGCGTCGAGCCTGGGCCGCCTTCGTAGTACTTCGCATCGAGCGGGCAGGCATAGGAGTGCTTCCAGAGTGGCCGGCCCGTCTCGGCGTCGAAGCAAAACACGGTGTCGGTGTCATCCGCATTCCCCAGCGTAAAGACACGAGATTGGGCGACGGCCAGGGAAGAGAAGCCGATGCCGACAGAGGCCTTCCAGAGTTGGCGCGGACCTTCTTTGGGCCACGCGGTCGTCCAGCCGGCTTCCTTCGAGATGCCGTTCAGATCGGGTCCGCGCCAACGCGGCCAGTCGTCGGCCAGCCCGAAAGTCGTCGCGAAGAGATAGAGGCCAAGATGGAGAACGAGTCTTGTGGCAACCATGTCGCTGAGGTAATCGGAGTCCTCGGGCGCTGTCAATTTGCGAGGCATCTTGGGGTGCGATCTAAAGTGTCGGTCAGCGACCCCGCTTGACTTCCCTCTCTCCCCGCGAGGAACGAGTGGGGAGAGAGCTGGAGAGAGGGGTTTCTGGAAACAGGAGAAACGAGCCAACGCATCTCCTCTCCCCGACCCTCTCCTCCCTTTGGGAAGAGAGGGAGAAGACTTCGTTGACCGAGATTCTTAATCGCACCCGGCATCTTGGAATTTATTTGAAACGCTCCGCGGGGAGGTCTAGTCTGAAGTCGGTCCGCAATCAACGTTCATGAATATTTCTATTATTGGACCGACAGGAGTTGGCAAGGGGACCCAGGTTGACCGAGTCGTCGTGAAATATGACCTGGCGCCAATTTCGATCGGCGAACTGTTCAAGAAAAACATCAAAGAGCAAACCGGCCTGGGTCTCCTGGCCAAACGCTACGTGAGCCGGGGCGAACTGGTTCCCGACGAAGTCGTCGATGCGATGTTTGAAGCCTGGATTCGGTTGATCCCTGCGACCCAGGGCGTCGTCATGGATGGCTTCCCGCGCACGCTCAATCAGGCCGAGTTCCTGGATACCCTGTTCCTTGAACTCGGACGAAAGATCAATGCCGTCATCTCCCTCGTTGTTCTGAGGAGGAAATCGTGAATCGACTTTCCGGCCAAAGAATTTGCCGCGAATGCCAGATGCCCTTCCCGGCAGTCGCGCCGTTCCAGAGCTGCCCGTATGACAAATGCCGCGGCGAGCATCTCTATCGACCGGATGACGCCGACCCGGATGCCGTTCGCGTCCGGCTGGCGGTCTTCGAGCGCACGATCGGCCCGGTAGTGAAATATTATCGCAAGAGCGGGAAGCTGATTGAAATTCACGGAGAAGTCGATGCGGACAAAGTTAATCAGGCACTCATCGCGGCGCTCGATTCGGCGCGCGGCTGATTCAGCGCCAAAGCACTCGAACTTTAGCACGCATTCCCATGGCTGACAAAAACGCTGCTCCCGTCAATCCGCCGCCCGGTGACGCCAAACCCAAGAGCGCGGTCATGGCGTTTCTCCCATTGATCCTGATCATCTTACTGGCGCCTGCCGCGGCCTGGCTCACGCTCCGATTCATGTCGCCTGGAGCTGCAAAGGCGGCGCCCGAACCTTCGTCCCAGGCGTCCGACCATGCCGGTCAGGCAGAAGCAGCGAAGCCGGCCGACGCGGAGGAAGTGCCGAAGTTTCACCCAGGTCTTGTCGCTCCGCTGACCCGCGCGAGCATCGGCTTTCACAAGAGAAAATACCTCGGCAAGCTGGCCATCATAGACGTCAACGGGGACGCGCTGGGCCTGGCGCAACCCGAAAAAATAATCGCCAACGTCGCGGGCACTCGCGGTGGACAGGTGATTATCGCACGCCTGGCCGTGCAGGGAGACGACCCTCCGTTGCTGGCGAATCTCAATGTCAACCGCAACCAGTTGCTTAACTCGGCGTCGGAAGTGCTCGCCAGCAAGAGTTTGTCGGATGTCCTGAAGCCTGATATCAAGAACGTGCTTCACTCCGAACTCGCAGCCTCCTTCGGCGCGATCCTCGGATCGGGCATCATGCAAGACGTGATCTTTCTGGAGTTCGACGTGCGGCCTCGGTGAGGCGCCCCATTTCCCCAACGTTACAACGTTAAATCGTTACAACGTTAAATGAGTCAGAGCCTCCTTACACGGGCTTCCACGAGGTTTGGGGGCGGCACAGCCACCACACGATTCCTCCCCTTTGGCCCCGCCATAATCATATTGGGACTTGCCGGAATTGCTTTGCCGGGATGCAAGCCCTCCGCGCCAGAGAATCCTCGTAGCACCAGTCCGCGCAGCACGGTCACATTCAATCGCGACATCGCGCCCATTCTCTTTGAACATTGCGCCCCGTGCCATCGGCCCGGCCAGCCCGGACCTTTCAGCCTGTTGAGTTACACGGATGCCGTGAAGCACGCGGCACAGATCGCGAAGGTCGCGCAGCGGCGCTACATGCCGCCGTGGCTGCCCGAGCCGGGGCATGGCGAATTCCTTGATGAACGGCGGCTTTCCTCGGAGCAGATCAATTCGATTCAGGCATGGTTCAACGCTGGCACGTTGGAAGGGAACGCGGCGGACTTGCCGCCCTTGCCAAAATTCGCGAAAGGCTGGCAACTCGGCGAGCCGGATGTGGTTGTCCAAATGCCGGACCCGTACCCGCTGGCAGCCGAGGGGCCTGACCTTTACCGCAACTTCGTCATTCCCGCGCCGGCGCGAGAGACCCGATTCGTCCAGGCCCTTGAGTTTCAGCCGCGAAGCCGGAGCGTCCATCACGTCCGCATTCTGTTGGACTCGACGCGCCAGTCGCGGCGGTTGGACGAACAGGATGCGGAGGTTGGTTTTGCGGGAATGACGGTGCCAGCCAGATTCCCGGTCGGCCACATGCTCACCTGGACTCCAGGCCGCGCTCCGCGCCAAGAGCCGGACGGACTCGCGTGGGTGTTGGAAGGCGGAGCGGACCTCGTGCTGCAAATTCACATGCAACGGACCGGTAAACCGGAGTTGATCCAACCGGCTCTCGGCCTCTTCTTCACGGAATCGCCCCCAACGAAAACCCCCTGCCGCCTCGGTTTGCTCTCCGAGTTGATCGACATTCCCGCGGGTGAGAAGGAATACCTTGTCGAGCGCTCCATGGAACTGCCGGCGGACGTGGACGTGCTCGCAGTCCTGCCGCATCTGCACTATTTGGGAAAACGTATCGAAGGCTTCGCGATGCTCCCGAACGGAAAGAAACAACCACTGCTGTTGATCAAAGAGTGGGACTTCAACTGGCAAAGCGAATATCGCTACCGGCACCCGGTTTTCCTGCCGAAGGGATCGCGGATCACGATGCGATACACCTACGACAATTCGTCCGAGAACGTGCGAAATCCAAACGCCCCTCCGCGCCGCGTGGTGTTCGGGCCGCAATCCACCGATGAAATGGGCGAGCTCTGGCTGCAGGTCTTGCCGCGCCGGGCGGACGATTTGACGGTGCTGCAAGCCGCGCATCGCGTGTGGGGTTTCGAGGAAACCGCGGCCTACTACTTGAACCTGCTTGCCGCCAACCCCAACGACGCCGCGGCGCATTTCGGCGTGGGCAAAGTGCTCGGTCCGCTTGGCCGAGCCGACGAAGCGAAGGCTCATTTCCAGGCGGCCATTCGACTGGATCCCAGCCATGCTGAGGCTCATTACTATCTCGGCCTCATCCTTCTGACCGAAAAGCAACTGACCGAAGCCCGCGCCGAGTTTGAAACCACGCTGCGTTTGAATCCCAAATATTACCGAGCCCATGACGGTCTCGGCCTGGTTTGCCTGGCCGAAGGAAAATCGGCCGAAGCCGAAACCCAGTTTCAGGCCGCGTTGCAGATAAATCCCGACGATCCCGCCGCAAAACAAAATCTGGAGCGCCTGCGCCAAACAAAAGCCGAAGCGAAACAGCCTCGGTAGGGCGAGCCGGTCCCCAGCGAGTCGGTCGGGACTTGTTCCAAGCCAGCAATTCTGCCCATGAACCCCATGAACCTGTCGATGGTAGGGCGGTGCTGCTGCGCCGCCGCATCGACTGAAGACTGGCTGCGCAGCAACGCAGCCCCACCAGGTTCATGGGCAGAATTGCTCAGAATTGCTGGGGCTTCCCGCTCTGCTCTGGACGGTTCGTCCCAACGACTGCTAAATTTCGCGAGACTCTGATTACGATGCAGACCAGTCGATCCACATTCCCGCGAACCAGAAAGGGGCGCTGGTCTGGAGGCATTGCGGAGTTGGAATTTGTGTCCACTCGGTCCCGGACGTTGTGTGTCACGATCGCGGCCCTCTGGTTGACAGCCGGCTGTTCTCGAAAGGAGCCAGACACCCACAGCAGCGGTCCTCCCGCTCACGGTGGCGCAGACGTTTCTCAAGAGGCTCCTGCGCCGGCCTACGAAGACACTGTCCCGCGAGAAGGCGGACCCGCTGGCTACGCCGGCTCCAAAGCGTGCCGCTCCTGCCACGAGGACCAATACGCGAGCTGGCATCGCAGCTATCACCGGACAATGACGCAAATCGCCGGCACGAATTCCGTCCAGGCCAACTTCCACAAGGTCACTCTCACCAACGACGGCACGCGATTTGTGCTCAGCCAAAGGAGCAACGAATTCTGGGTTCGCATGGAGCACACTGCGCTGGAAGCGGGCCCGGACGCCTCTGCTGCGCACATCGACGTTCGCATTGGTCTGGTGACCGGTTCGCATCACATGCAAGTGTTTTGGGTTCCAAGCGGCGAAGGCAACACCCAGATTGGCTTTCCGTTCACCTGGTTGATTCCGGAGAAGCGCTGGGTGCCGCGCAACTCAACCTTCATTCGCCCGCCCGATGCCGCTCATCGCGCCGAAATCTGGAACATCATTTGCAGCCGCTGCCACGCCACCGGGATCGAACCGCGCGTGGACGCCACGGCTCGCACCGTGTCAACGCGGGCCGGCGAATTGGGCATCTCCTGTGAAGCGTGCCATGGACCCGGCGAACGCCATGCCAAGGCTCGCCTCGCCGACGACAAAAGCCAACTCCTAGCCGCACAAACTTTGCGCGATGAAATCGTCCATCCGAAAAAGATCGACCCGCAGCGCGCCGCGCAAATCTGCGGCTTTTGCCATTCCATGAAGTGGATTGGCAAATCCGAGCCGTGGCATGGGAACGGGTTCCGGTTTCGTCCCGGGGATGATCTTGAGCAGACCACCCCGATCATTCGCCCATCTCGGATCGAATCAGTGCCCGGACTGGCTGACTTCCTGTCCCACAACCCGGATCTCCTGAACGACTTCTTCTGGCCGGACGGCATGGTTCGTGTCAGTGGCCGCGAGTACAACGGCTTGATCGAATCACCCTGCTACAAAAGCGCCAGGTTCTCCTGTCTTTCCTGCCATTCCCTGCACGAGAGTGATCCTGACGATCAACTGGCCCGCAACCGGACCGGTAACCGGGCCTGCACGCAATGCCACGATCGCTTCAGTGACGACGCGCAATTATCCGCGCACACACGGCACCGCCTCGGCTCATCCGGAAGCGAGTGCTACAATTGCCACATGCCGCACACGACCTACGGAGTGCTCAAGGCGATTCGGAGCCATCAAATCAGCAGCCCGCGCATGACAGATGAACTGGCCACGGGCCGACCCAATGCCTGTAACCTTTGCCACTTGGATAAGACGCTCGCCTGGACAGCCGAGCGTTTGGCCGACTGGTATCGGCAGCCGGCGCCGCAATTGCCCGCGAATTCGACTAACGTGGCGCACGCGCTGCGCCTGGCGTTATCCGGAGACGCCGGCCAGCGCGCCCTCATCGCATGGCATCTCAGTTGGCCGCCGGCATTGCAGAGTTCGACGACGAATTGGATCCCTCCGGTCCTCGCGCAACTGCTGGACGACCCTTACGCGGCGGTGCGGTGCGTGGCCGAGCGCTCGCTCCGTTCGATCTCAAATCTGACTCCGCCGGATTACGACTTCGTTTCGGACCCGCGTTCACGTCCCCCGGTTCGTGAACGAGTCTGGACCACGTGGCAGAGAGAACTGCAAACGGGCCGGTCCGCAGAAACCGACCAGCAGCTTCTGATTCGCCCAAACGATCTCGCAGCCCAACAGGCGGCGTTCAAGGAGTGGTTGCAGTTGAGGAACGATCGTCCAGTCCGCTTGCGGGAGTGATCGGGTCGCCGACTCTGAATTCCTTGCGACCAAACCTGACTACCGTTTCCCACATGAAAGCTCTCACAATTACTGAAGCCAGAAGGCGTCTGGGTAAGGTCGCAGACGCTGCGCTGCAAGGTCGGCCGACTCTCATTACTGTGCAGACCGTGGGATTGACGACAGATCGACCGGAGAACCGTAGCGCAGATTTTCAATCTGCCGTATCGCCGAATTGCATTCGGCAGGGCGTCGGGAGATCCAAGCGCCCCCAACCCGCCGTGACCCTATGCGGATTGCAAATCCGCGACACAGCAGAATTCAATTCTGCGCTACTTTATCCATGGCCCGGTGACCTGCTCAGTTAACGCGCCTCCTCTCCTCATCGGGAAGAGAGGGAGAAGACTTCGTTGACCGGCAGTTTGAATCGCACCGCCCTGCCAGGAGGGAGCTTGAGTGGGTGGCCTGGCCCTAGTGATGTGTGAGACACATCACTAATTCGCGCCGACAGACTACTTCTTCAGGAACTCGGCGGCGCGGCGCTGGCCCTCGTTGATTTGTTCGGTGGTCAGCTTCTTCATGATGAGGTCGCGATTTCCCACCGCGTTCGTGTTCCCCTGCGCGGCCGCGAGGTTGAACCATTTGTAGGCCTCCACCAGATCGGGAGCATTCTTCCCGGACTGTTTCGTGAGGAGAATTCCCAGATTCTGCTGAGCCACGTCGAGCCCTTGCTCGGCCGCCTTGCGGAACCATGCGAGGGCCTGGTTCGGATCCTTCTCCACACCGATGCCCTGGTCGTACATGTAGCCGATTTCATTCTGAGAAACCGAATAGCCCTGCTCCGCCGCCTTGCGATACCACTTGAGGGCCTCGGCGGGATCTTTGGGGACGCCTCGGCCATTGCCGTACACGACACCCAGGTTGT
>VHCZ01000250.1 GCA_016871535.1 Verrucomicrobiota bacterium | reverse complement strand
CATCGGGAATCTCGGAAGGAGCGGCTAAAACGCCCGCACCAGTTCCATCATTTCCCGATCCAATTTGTGGCCGCGAAAATTGTCGTAAGCGACGTCCTGCCGGTTGCTGTCCAGGAATCCGAACGAACCGCGCAAATTCCACATCGCCCAGCCCCAGCCCGCCTCTTGCCACAATTCCAGACAATCGCGCATCCAGGATAACACGACCTTGTGGGGCGTGTGCTGAAACGCGCCCCATTCACCCACGTGAACGCCGACGCCTTTGCACTCCAGTTGCTGCCAGAGATCAATGCGTTCCGCTTTGAGCCGGGCTTTGTCCCAGGTCGATTTTTCGTTCTCAACGAGCGGCCACGTCGGGACAGGCCATTGATCGGATCCGCGCACCCAGGAAGCTTTGTAATGAGAGATGCGCATCGGATCATACCCGCGCGTGCTCTGTCCGACGCCTAAACCGGCCAGCGAAGGCACCGGGTCGCGTCCCCAGCGCAGCCCGTCCGCGATAATCAATCGCTCCGGATCCTCGGCGCGAATGGCTTTGACCAGAGCCCGGACGACCGTTTCATAGGTGGCTTCGGGGATGGCGGCGGGTTCGTTCAAGAGATCGAAACTCACCTGAGAATTCGGGATGCCTTTGTAACGCCGGGCGAAGTGCGCCCAGTGATGCGCGCACGCTTCCAGAGCCTTGGGATCGCTCCAAAGGTCCAAAGGTTCTTTCGGCGGATTGACACAATAGCCGGGCGCCCGATGGAAGTTGATATTCACATGAATCCCGTGCTGCCGGCCAAACTCGACCGCCTGATCGATCTCCTTCAGCGCGGATTCCTTCAGTTGCAGCCAATCGCTCGCATCCGTCCAACAGCGATACGAGAGCGGGAGGCGAACGAAATCAAAGCCCCACTCGGCTATCCACTCGAAGTCCGGCTCGCGGAACGGCGCATGGCGTTCGGCGGTGAACTTTTCCAGAAGATTGAATCCGCGCCAGCGTGGCAGCCTGGACGCACTGACCGGAGTTTCTGCGGGCTGCCCACGCTGGCGTTCTGCGGCGAGCGCGGTCGATAGACCGGTGACTGCTGCGCCCGCTGCGAATTGGAGAAATTGTCGTCGTTTCATAATCGGCCTTCCGCCTGCAAATTCGAATAGGACTCAATCAAGCCGGAACGATTCAGGAAGGATCGGGAGCGCACGCGCCCCCGCGTGCTGGAGTCGGTGCCCTCGCCGACTCCATTCCATCGACTTTCGATTGGGAAGAATTGCCCCGTAGGACACTCACACGAGCAGGAGTGCCTTCCCATGAACTTGTCTCCCGGCCGGTGGCCTTCAGGCCGCTTCACCGCTCGACCGCGGAGAGTGCACGGAAGCAGCCTGAAGGCTGCGGTCCGCACGGTTGCAGGTTCAAGGACCGAGTGCATGGTAATCAGACCAAAGAAGCTCCCTATGAACCATTCCTCCGGATCGTGGCCTTTAGGCGCCTTTAGGCCGCTTCCACGCTCGACTGCGGAGAGTGCGCGCAAGCAGCCTGAAGGCTGCGGTCCGCGCAGTTTTCGGTTCATGAGTCGTGTGCATGGCACCATGGCCGCGGCAATTTGCGCGGAACAGCCATTACGCCGCGACCAGGTGCGGCGACGTGTACACCCGGAAAAGATCGTCCACATTCTGAGTTCTCCGAGTGACCCGCAGCACGCCGCTCGTCACAATTCTTGCCCGCAAACCGCCGCGTCCCTTCAACGCCTGCTCGGCGCCCGGACAAAAGGCGTGGTCCATCCAGTAGCATGGTTTGCACTCTTCCACGCCGAAGAACCGAATGTCCTGGATTTGAAATTCCTGGCCGATCAAGTCGCTTAGTCGCGTGCCCCGAACCAGAACATTGCGCCGAAACACGGAAGCAGGTTTGTCCTGGATGCCGAACTCGCGGCAGAGCGATTGATAGACTTCCTCATCGAAGAAGGTGATTTGGCCCTTGTAGTTCTCTTTGTAATTGAAGAATCGGTCGCCGTGGATGCCGGCCCCGGCGACGCAATGCACGGACTGGACTTCGAGCATGGGATGTTCTCCCGGCAATTGTCCGTGATGGCCAAAATAGTTGTGCCCCGGCGAGACGTAGAGATGTAACAACTGCATATTCGATAATACGGAAAGTGTAGTTTCTCTGAGCCGCGCTCCCATTGATTCAGGTCAAGCTACCATCCCACGGGTCGAGGCGCCAGATCCTCAGCCGGCCCATCCAGGCTCAGGACGAGAATTGTGTCGTTCTCCCGGCGGAGCCTGCGTGGAAGCTGGACTTCGATGGACCCGGACGATTGCTGCCACGCGAGACGAGGTCCGTTCAAAATCCGGGCTCGAACGACCTTCGTTTCCAGGCCAGGCAACCGGATCCGTTCGTCTTCATTCTCCTTGAGGAGGTGAACATAGATCGTTTTGCCCCGATGCGTGCTGGCTCCCCACTCCCCCGGCAGGAAGGGCCCGCCTCGCGTGGCGTAAATGCTTTTGCCATTTTCCTTCAGCCAGCCGCCGATTTGTTGAAGGCGCTCCGCCTGGCGCTTTTCAATCTCCCCGTTCGGCATCGGCCCCACGTTCAGCAGCAGATTTCCATCGCCGCCCACCGTCCGGACGAGCATATCGATGCACTCTTTGAGCGACTTGAGCTTGTCGTTGGGTTTCCAGGACCATTGCTGGCCGATAGTAATGCACGACTCCCAGGGGCGGTCATTCCGAAACTTGCCAATGCCTTGTTCCGGCGTGTCGAAGTCGCCCGCGAAGTCGCCTGCGGCCGTCGAGCCTTCCATGCCCGCGCGCCCTTTGCCGACGCGGTTATTGATGAGGATGCCGGGTTGGAATGCGCGGACGTATTGGTACAGGTCAAGGCCGCGTTCCGCAGTCCAGGGCGTTTCCCATTCACCATCAAACCAGAGGATGCCGAGCGGTTGGTAATTCCGGAGCAGTTCCGCGAGTTGGTTTTTCAGATACTGATTATACCGATCCATATTCGGGGCGGGCTTCGGCGATTTCCCGCCCGGGCTGCCCAGGGGATAATCGGGATGATGCCAGTCGCAAATGGAGTGGTAGATTCCGAAGACCAGGCGTTGCTTTCGGCACGCTGCCGCCAACTCCTTCATCACGTCGCGGCCCCAGGGTGTTCGCATGATGTTATAGTCCGTGAATTGAGTGTCCCACAGACAAAAGCCATCGTGGTGCTTGCTTGTGAGCACGACGTATTTCATGCCCGCAGCCTTGGCCGTCCGGCTCCAAGCCGTGGCGTCGAATTGCGCCGGATTGAAGCGCCGGAAAAGGCCGTCGTACTCCTCCACGGGAACCTGCGCGCCGCGCGACCAGCCAATCTCAGTGCCTTTCAAACTCACCGGACCCCAATGGATGAACAGGCCGAACTTGGCGTCGCGCCACCATTGCAGCTCTTTCTCGGTCGCGCCGGGCCTTGTGTCTGCTCGAACGAACGCCAGCAGCGGAAGGAGGGTCAGGAGAAACGCAATCAGACAGTCCCGGCCGATTCCACGGAAAATACTTGTCCTCATGCCGCCCCATTTGATCGGAAGGCGATTCGTCCGGCTTTGATGCAGATCAACGCAAACTTGATCAGGATCAAAGCCCATTCGGACCAAATGCGTCAGGGTTAAGCGCCGGGTGCAATGACGCCTGAAGCGTCAAGCTGGCGCCGCATGAAACGGTTCATCGCCCAACTGATTTCCCTCGCGCTTCACGCCGGAGGCTTGTTCGCCCAAGACGCTCGTCCGCTGCCGGGCGCGTTCGGCCCGTTCACTCACCTCACCGCGGAGGATTTCACGGGGAGCCAAACTTTCCGCGCCCAGGATCGAATCGTTGGGACGTATTATTTCTACTGGTATGACAATGACTCGAAGGAACACATCCTGGACGGCGATGGGACCGACGCGCTCACCACGCACCCGCCGACGCTGGAGGATTTCTCCTACAAATCGGTCCGGTGGCACAAACAACAACTCGCCGACATGATGGCCGCCGGGATCGATTTTCTCCTGCCGGTCTTCTGGGGCGCGCCTTCGGAACACAACGAGAAAGCGCATTTGCATTGGAGCTACGCCGGTCTGAAACCTCTCGTGTCTGCGCGCGAAGAATTGCTGGGCGAAGGAAAAACCCCGGCTGGCATCGGACTTTTTTACGACACGAGCACGCTCCGTCACAACGCCTGGCGCGAGCACGTCGATCTGACGAGCGATTTCGGCAAGCGCTGGTTTTACGCGACCGTTCGGGATTTCTTTTCTCTGATCCCCGCCAGGCATTGGGCGATGATTGATGGAAAACCGATTGTCTTCCTCTACTCGGCGGCTTTCGCCAAGAAACACGGCCAGGAGGTCATTGATTATGCGAAGCGCGAGTTCGCGAAGGAATTCGGCGGCCGCGAGCCTTTCATCGTTCGGGAGATCTCCTGGCGAGTCAAAACGGACAACGTCTATGCGTGGGGCGGCGCGCTGGGATTGAAGAGTCCCGGCATCGCTTCGCTCGGGCCGGGTTACGATCATTCCGCGGTTCCTGGACGGAAACCGCTCGTGGTGCTCCGCGAGCAGGGCAAGTTTTACGAAAACAACTGGCTCAAAGTGCTGCAGCGTCCTCCGCAGATCGTGATGGTGGAAACCTGGAATGAGTTCCATGAAGGCACCGACGTTTGCGAATCCAAGGAGTACGGCAGGCAGTATATCGATTTAACCCGCAAGTACGCCGATCTGTTTCGGCGCGGGTGGAAACCATCGTGGCCGAGCGGAAAATACACGGGTTCAAACTCGGTTACGGCAACGCTCGGCCACGACAACCGGCAAGACGGGCTGCGTCTGATCCGCAACGAGGATGGCCTGACGGAAGCCACGACCATTGAGGGCCGCTCTGGGCAGTCCATCAAGCGCACCGCCGGACGAGGCGCTTACGTGTACTTCGCCGCCGATGATTCGTTCAAATGGGCGGAAGCGACGAGCGTTCGGGTGCACGTTGAGTATTACGCCGCCGCCCCAGGCACGCTGGCCGTCGAGTTTGATGGGAGCGACAAATCCGCCCCGTTCGAAGGCGCTTACAGTCGCAGCGCCGATGTCGTTCGACTCTCGGGGCACAAGGTCTGGAAGACCGCGCAGTTTCGGCTCGGAGCTGCGCGCTTTCTCAATTCACAAAACGGCGGCGCCGATTTCCGATTGGCGGTCGACGCGCCCGAGTTTTGCGTCGGTCGCGTCGCGCTCTCGCGGACGCCTTAAAGCATCTCCTTCGCCCGAACCTTCCCATGAACCGTCTCTTCGGACCGTGGCCTTTAGGCCGCTTCAACGCCGAACTCAGGAGCGGGGCCCGAAGCGGCCTGAAGGCTGCGGTCCGCGCCCCATTTGGCCTGGGCGAGGCGCGACGAACGTCATCGTATTTCTGCCCATGACCACTTCGATATGAACTCATCTCCAAAATCGCCGCAGACCGCGACGATGCCCTCCGATAAAGATAGAGTGCAACTTTGCGCTACGGTGCGTTGCCTTGTGGCGTTGCTGGCCGCGCTTTTCGCTTGGCCGGCCCAGGCGATGGAGTCGCCTCGGCTAAAAACGATTTTTGCTCAACCTCCGCGTGAATACAGCACGGCGCCGCTTTGGGTCTGGAACGACCTCCTCACCGAAGCGCAAGTGACCGAATCGATGCGTGAACTGGCGAGCCAAAACGTCAAGCAGGTTTTCGTGCATCCCCGCCCCGGCTTGATGACGCCGTATCTGTCGTCCGATTGGTTCCGCCTTTGGAAGGCCGCCCTGAAAGAAGCCGAACGGCTGGACATGAACGTCTGGATTTACGACGAAAACTCCTACCCGTCCGGATTCGCCGGCGGGTGGGTACCGGAGCTGATGCCGGAATCGCGCGGGCGTGGCCTCCTGCTGCGCGAATCGAAATCTGCACCCAAACGCGACGATTCCTTTCTGGGCGTGTTCACGCCGGGCGAGGGCGGTTTCGAGAATGTCACAGCCCGCGTTCGATCTGGCGAGTCTTTGCCGGACGCGCGCTACATCCTCGCCACGGTTCAGCGCTCCGGCAATTCGCCCTGGCACGGCGGCCGCAGTTACGTCGATCTGCTTTACCCCGGAGTGACGGAGAAATTCCTAGAAGTCACTTTGGGAGCGTACCAGCGCGAAGTGGGCGGGGAATTCGGGAAGCGCATTCCCGGTGTGTTCACGGACGAGCCTCAAATCCGTCCAGCCGGAGGATTGCCGTGGACGGACGATCTCCCGGACGTATTCCAAAAGAAGTGGGGCTACAGCCTGCTGGACCAATTGCCCAGCCTCAGCCACGAGGTGGGTGATTGGCGAAAAGTCCGCCACAACTATTTCCAGGTTCTGCTCGAACTCTTCATCCAGCGCTGGGCGAAGCCGTATCACGATTACTGCGCGAAGCACGGCCTTGAATTCACCGGCCACTACTGGGAGCACGAATGGCCGCGCTGCTTGATCGTCCCGGACAACATGGCGATGTACGCCTGGCAACAGCGCCCCGCCATTGACACGCTCATGAATCAATACCAGGAAGACACGCACGCTCAGTTCGGAAACGCGCGGGCCGTCAAAGAACTCTCCAGCGTGGCCAACCAACTCGGATTGAAGCGGACCCTTTGCGAAGCGTACGGCGCGGGCGGATGGGACATTCGCTTCGAGGACATGAAACGCATCGGCGACTGGCTGACGGTCCTCGGGGTGAACACACTCGACCAGCACCTGTCCTACGTCACGATCCGGGGCGCGCGCAAACGCGATCATCCCCAGTCTTTCTCGTATCACGAACCCTGGTGGGAGGCCTATCACGTCTCGGCGACTTATTTCGCGCGGTTGTCCGCCGCGCTTTCGCACGGCCAGCAAATCAACTCCGTGCTTGTGCTGGAGCCGACGACGACCGCCTGGATGTACAACACGGAAGCCAGCCGGCATCCGTGTTTGGCCGAAATTGGAAATGCCTTCCAAAAGCTCGTGCTGAATCTGGAGGCGGCGCAAATCGAATACGACCTCGGCTGCGAAGATATCATCGCCCGCCACGGGTCGGTTGAAGACGGCGCGTTCAGGATCGGCCAGCGAAGGTACCGGATTGTCGTCATCCCGCCGCTGACCGAGAACCTCAACGCCGCGACCATGGCGCTCGTCGAAAAGTTCCTGGACCATGGCGGCTCGGTCCTCTGCGCCGGCGATCCGCCGGTTCGTGTCGAGGGCGAATCCTCCGGCCGTGGAACGCGCGCCGCCCAACATGCCAGATGGCAACGTGTGGAGGCCCGAGGCGTTCCGGAGCTTCTCCAACCACTCCAGGCGCGCGACGGTTTCGCCATCCAGCGCGCCGCCGAAGACCGCGGCCTCCTCTTCCACCAACGCCGGCAGCTCGACGACGGCCAACTGCTCTTCCTCGTCAACCCAAGCCTCGCGGCGTGCTCCACCGGCACGGTTGAGACCGCAGCGCGCGGCGTTGAAATATGGGACCCGAATACTGGCCAGGTTGGAGGTTATCCGTTTCGATCCGGCGCGAAAGGCGTGAGTTTTCAATTCGACCTGCCGCCTGCCGGGAGTTTGCTTCTTTTCCTTTCGAAAGATCAACGCGAGCCGCCGAGCGTTGCCACGGGAAGGACGAATACGCTGGTCGCCCTTTCGGCTCCCGAGCTCCGCCGGCTTGAACCCAATGTTCTGGTGCTGGATTACGTCGATATCACGGCGGGCAACGAGACGCGGACGAATCTTTACTTCTACCAGGCGTCGCAATTTGCGTTTCAGAAAAATGGACTGGCGCGAAATCCGTGGGACAGCGCGGTCCAGTTCCGCGACGAATTGATCACGAAGCAATTTCCGGCGTCGAGCGGCTTTGAAGTGACCTACCGGTTTGTCATCCGAGAAGCGGTTCCAACCAACTTGTCGCTCATTCTGGAACGCCCCGACCTTTACCGCATCACCTGCAACGGACAACCCGCGCCCCCGACGCCAGGCCAATGGTGGCTGGACAAGGCCTTTGGTCGAATCGATCTCAGCGCCGTCGCTCAAGTGGGCGAGAATGCCGTGACGATCAAAGCCGCGCCGTTCACGATCTACCACGAGGTCGAGCCGGCGTATCTCCTGGGAGATTTTTCGCTGCGCGCGGCCGAGCGTGGTTTCGCGATAGTCCCGGAGGCGCCGCTGCATCTGGGCCGCTGGAACGAGCAGGGCCATCCGTTTTACGGCGCCGGGGTGGTTTGCCGCGAACAGTTTGAACTGGCCGAGTTGAATGGCCGGTACCTCGCCACGTTGCCCTCCTGGCATGGCAGCGTCGCCCAAGTGATCGTGAACGGCAAAACCGCCGGCTTCATCGCCCATCGCCCCTGGCAATGCGACGTGTCACTCGGTCTGCGGCCTGGATTGAACACCGTCGAAGTCGTCGTGATCGGGACCCTCAAAAACACGCTGGGACCGCACCACGGAAAACCCGCGCTGGGCACCGCCTGGCCGGGCATGTTCCAAAGAGCGCCGAATCCCGGACCGCCAGCCGGGAACGAATATCATACAGTCGGCTACGGTTTGTTCGGGCCGTTCGTTCTGAAGCAAGTGGTCGGCCAGTGATGGCCCTGGACCTTTCAGACCGGCTCTAACGTCAGGGAGGAAGCGCGCTTTGACGCACGCCGCCGGATCGGGTATTCTGCCGACATGACGGATAAACAGCTGAAAGAACTCGTCGCGAGCCTGGCGGTGGCGCAGAAGGAGACCGATCGACAAATGAAGGAGACCGATCGACAAATGAAGGAGACAGATCGACAAATGAAGGAGACAGATCGACAAATGAAGGAGACAGATCGACAAATGAAAGCAACCGATCGGCAGTTGAAGCAAACCGATCTCCAGATCAAAGAGCTCGGCAAGCAGATTGGCGGCCTGGG
>VHCZ01000249.1 GCA_016871535.1 Verrucomicrobiota bacterium | reverse complement strand
TTGGGGCTGTGACCGACGAGCAACGCCGCAGCCGGCCAGGCGCCGCCCCGCCCCGGAGGGCTGGGGCGATTTCGCTTTCTGGCTTCGCTTCTCCTCAGTCGCAGAGCCCTGGCTATGCTCCTTCGTCGTGCCTCGCCAGAAAGCGAAATCGCCTCCAGCAAAACCGGAATTTATTTTTGCACAGACCCTAAGTCCGCTTCAACGCCGAACTCCAGAGCGGGCCCGGAAGCAGCCTGAAGGCTGCGGTCCGCACGGTTTTCGGTTCAAGGGCCATGTGCATGGCCCGGAGGCCAATGCGGCTTCCCATGAACCAGACGGTAGGGCGAGCCTGTCCCCAGCGAGCCGAGTCGGACGTGTTCCACGCACGTCGAGCGGCTCGCCGGGACGGACTCGCCCTCCCGGGCTCATCGGCGGTGAGCATGGTTCTAAGACCAAGGAAACTTTCCACGAACGTCCCCCTCTCCCGTCCTGCGGACACCCTCTCCCTCTTGGAGAGGGAGAGGGAATGGGTGGTCCTGGGAGAGGGGAAGGAGTGGCCAGTCATCGCCTATGACCTCTTTGAACCTCGCCGTGATCGGCGCCGGGCGCATCGGCCGGCTGCACGCGGAAAACATCGCCACCCGGCTCAACGGTGTGCGGTTGAGCGGCGTAGCCGACATCAATCTCCTCGCGGCCCGGGAAGTCGCCAGCCGCTTCCACGTGTCGCTGGCGACGGACAATTACCGGTCGCTGCTGGCTAATCCGACGATTGGGGCCGTCGCGATTTGTTCGGCCACGAACACCCATGCCGAAATCATCCTGGAAGCCGCCGCGGCCGGGAAACACATTTTCTGTGAGAAGCCGATTGATTACGACCAGGCGCGCATCGGCCGTTGCCTGGAGGCCGTGGCCAAAGCCGGCGTCAAACTGCAAATCGGTTTCAACCGCCGATTCGATCCGAGCTTCGCGAAAGTCCGCGAACTCGTCGCCGCCGGCAAGATCGGCCAGCCGCATGTCGTTCGCATCACCAGCCGAGATCCGGCGCCCCCGCCGCTCGAATACGTGAAAGTGTCGGGCGGCCTCTTCCTCGACATGACGATTCACGACTTCGACATGGTGCGCTTCCTGAGCGCCAGCGAAGCCGAAGAGATTTACGCCCTCGGCGACGCGCTCGTGGATCCGCAAGTCGCCGGCGTGGGAGACGTGGACACCGCCATCGTCACGATGCGCCTGAAGAACGGCGCGCTGGCGGCCATCGACAACAGCCGCCAGGCGATTTACGGCTACGACCAGCGCGTCGAGGTGTTCGGTTCAGGCGGCATGGTCAGCGTGTCCAATCGCACGCCGGACAATCATATTCTGGCTGATGCCAGCGGGCTTCACACTGCGCGGCCACAGTATTTTTTTCTCGAACGGTACCAGGAATCCTACGTCGCAGAAATGCAAGCCTTCGTCGATTGCGTGCTGCAGGACCGCCCGCCGCCAGTCACCGGGGAGGATGGATTGGCTCCCGTGTTGATGGGGCTGGCGGCAACGAAATCGCTGAAGGAACGGCGGCCTGTGAAGTTGAGCGAGGTCGCCTCATCTTCACCTTCCGCTCCCCTTTAGGGTCTGTGCAAAAATAACTTCCGGTTTTGGCGGGAGCGCCGCCTGGCCGGATGCAAGGCGCGAGGAGGGAGCATCCCCGTTTTGGGGCTGTGACCGACGAGCAACGCCGCAGCCGGCCCCGCCCCGCCCCGCCCCGGAGGGCTGGAGAGAGGAGGGGCGTTGGCTCGCTTCTCATGTTTCCAAGAAACCCTCTCTGCAACTCTCTCCCCACTCGTTCCTCGCGGGGAGAAAGGGAAGTCAATCGGAGTCGCTGACCGACACTTGTAATCGCACCCATCGTCCGTCGGTCACGCAGATTCTCGAATCAGAATCTCTGAGGGAAAGTTTCGGTCAAGGCTGCGGGGGGGCGAGTTTGTAGTCCGGATTCGGAGCCATCATTTGAGCGTTCACTTGACGGCGCCAATCGGAAAGCTTTTTGTGCAACGCGGCGGCTTTGTCGGGAAATTGCCTGGCCAAATCGTTCTGTTCTCCAATGTCTTCGCGGACGTCGTAGAGTTCCTGCCGGCCCTCGAAGAACTCAATAAGCTTGAAATCGCCCTCGCGGATTGCGCTGCCGGGTCTTCCGCCCTGGTTGCTGTAATGCGGGTAATGCCAGAACAACGCGTCGCGTTTCAATTCACCGGCTTGCCTGAGCAGGGGCGCCACGCTCACGCCATCGATTAACTGGCCTTGAACAGGCTTCACGCCCGCGATCTCAAGGAGCGTGGGGTAATAGTCCACGCTGCTGACCGGCGTGCGGCATGCGCTGCCGTGCTTGGTGACGCCCGGCCAACGAACGATCAACGGCACGCGAATCCCGCCTTCGTAGAGGTAGCCTTTGCCCGCGCGAAGCGGCGAGTTGGAGGTCGCAGGCGTGTTCGGACCTTCCTTGACGGACAGGCCGCCGTTGTCGGTCGTGAAGACAACGACCGTGTTCTCGGCGAGCTTCAGATCATCCAGCTTCTTCAGGAGGCGCCCGACGCTTTCATCGACGCTGGCGATCATCGCGGCGTAAATCGCGTTGCTATGAGTCGCACTGGCGGAGAGCGTATGAAATTTCGCCGTGAGTTCTGCCTTGGCCCGGAGCGGAATGTGAACGCCGTAATGAGCCAGATAGAGGAAGAACGGCTGGGCTTTGTTTTGTTCGATGAACCTCTCCGCCTCGGCCGTCAGCCGGTCGGTCAGGTATTCACCCTCTTCGCCGCGCTCCAATCCCGGCATGAATCGGCCGTCGCGCTGGAAGGGATGGAAATAGCTCAGGGGCGTGCCGGTATGATCCCCCGCCACGTTGAGGTCGAAGCCTTGTTTCTGCGGTTCGAAACCTCTTCCGCCGAGATGCCATTTGCCGACGTGCGCCGTGGCGTATCCTTTGGCCTTCAAGGCTTCTGCCAAAGTTAGTTCTTCCAAGGCCAGTTCCTGCCGGATTTGAGGGCGCAAGAGCTTTTGCGAAGGCATATCGCGCCGGCCGGGAAGCCAGTCGGTCAAGTGAAGCCGCGCGGGATATTTGCCGGTCAGGATGCTGGCTCGCGTGGGCGAACAGACGGGGCACGCGGCGTAGGCGTCGGTGAATTTCATGCCCGACGCGGCCAGCTTGTCGATGTGGGGTGTCTTGTAGAACGTGCTTCCAAAACACCCGAGATCGGTCCAGCCCATGTCATCGATGAGAATGAAGATGATGTTTGGCAGGCGCGGTTCAGCCGCACCAAGCGGAAAGGCGAGGAGGCTGCAAATCAGAAGAAGTTTCATGCGCAGCGTGCCACCCAACTCAACAGAGCGAACCTTGGCGCGCCAGCGTCTTGGAGTGCGACAGTCCTCTGCCGCTTTTGGGCCAGCCCGGCGCATCAAAAGCGCCAGGAGACTGGCGCACTCCAAAACCTGGCGGAGCCAAGGGCATACATGGGAAGGTTCCACTGCCTCCAACCCGTCCGCACGCTCCCTGAACCCATCGCTGGCAGGGCCGTGCTGCTGCGCCGCCGCATCGACCGAAAACCGGCTGCGCGGCAGCGCAGCCCTACCAAGTTCATGGGAAAGGTCCGGAGAAAGGGGACTGTGTTCATCCCCATGCCGCAAGTATCGAGATGCGATCCGCCTCAAGCCAGGATTCCGTCGATCACGTGGCCGTCGGCACCCGTACCGGAGAGCCGGGCGTCGAGGCCCTGGAATTTGACGGTGAGTTTCATGTGATCGATGCCGAGCAACCGCAGCATCGTCGCATGCAGGTCGTGAACGTTGACTCGATTCTCCACGGCATCGTAGCCCAGTTCATCCGTGGCGCCGTAACCGATGCCGCCCTTGATCCCGCCGCCGGAAAGCCAGATGCTGAAGCCCGCGTTGTGATGATCGCGCCCATCGCCGCCCTGGCTCATGGGCGTTCGTCCAAATTCTCCCGCCCACACGACCAGCGTGTCGTTCAGCATGCCGCGATGCTTGAGATCAGTGATCAAGGCCATGCACGCGCGATCCACTTCGAGGGCCTTCAGCCGCACGCCTTCTTTCACGCCGCCGTGGTGGTCCCAGTCTTTGTGGTAAAGCTGGATGAAGCGCACGCCGCGTTCCGCGAGGCGGCGTGCCAGAAGGCAATTCGAAGCGAAAGAGCCGTCGCCGGGTTTGCAGCCGTACAGATCGAGAATGTGTTGCGGCTCCTGGCTGATGTTCATCAGCTCCGGCACGCTGGCCTGCATCTGAAACGCCATTTCATACTGGGCGATGCGGGTGGCGATCTCCGGGTCGTCCACGATGGCGTCGTATCTGGCGTCGAGGGCGTTGACGGTTTGAACCACGTCGCGCTGCTGGTCGCGAGTGACACCGGGCGGCGTGCTCAGATACAGCACCGGATCGCCTTTGCTGCGCAGGTGCACGCCTTGAAACCGGCTGGGCAAGAATCCGGCAGCCCATTGGCGCGCCGCAATCGGTTGGTTCTGGCCGCCTTTGCCCAGCGACGTGAGCACCACAAACCCCGGTAAATCCTCTGCATCAGCGCCCAGGCCGTACACCACCCACGACCCCATGCTGGGACGCCCCGCAATTTGCGAACCGGTGTTCATGAACATGTGCGCCGGATCATGATTGATCGCATCGGTCGTCATCGACCGGACGAAGCAGATTTCATCCGCGACTGAGCCGATGTGCTCGAACAATTCGCAAATCTCAGCGCCGCATGCGCCGAACTTTTTGAATTTGTGCTGCGGTCCGAAGCAGACGAGCTTGGCGCCCTGGAGTTGCGCGATTTGCCGGCCCTTGGTGAACGATTCCGGCATCGGCTTGCCATGCATCTCCGCGAGCTTCGGCTTGGAGTCGAAAGTCTCCAGGTGCGAGGCCCCGCCCGCCATGGTCATCCAGATGACGCGCTTGGTTTTCGGTGGAAAGTGGCAAGGATTGATGATGCCGGTCCATTTGTCTTTGCGTGCCGCGCCTGTGGCGGCGGCGAGCTTAAGAATCGCGGGATTGATGAGCGACGCCAGCGCGAGCGCACCGATCCCTTGCGACGAGCGGCCCAGAAAGGCGCGGCGGGTCTGGCGCTGGAGGAGAAACTGGTGGAAATCAGTGTGGGGGTTCATTGGGCACGGTGCGACCACGACGCTTCGTCAGTCTTTGAAGTCAGGTGTGAGATCCTTGGTGCGGATTTCTTTTACGAGCAACAGATTCAAGAAACGAGGTTCTTGATCCTCCGGGCGTTCGAGATACAACAAGCCTGCCCGACGCAGCACCGAAGCAAATTCACTGTTCTCAATCCTCAGCGTTTCGCCATCCACCATGACCAAGGTAACCGGGTAGAATGGATGCCTTGAGAGGGCCTGCTTCAGAAGCGATAACATGATCAATCCTTACGCCACGGCTCTTAAGATGTCCAGGAGATGAGTCACGGAACCACGTCCCTTGGATGGTCAACCGCGGGTGATGGTTTCGTGGAGGTTAAGAATCACCCGCGCGATGCTTGTCCACGCGGCTAACTCGGAGTCCGCGATACCCTTGGGCGCCGGAGCAAGGCCGACTTTGAGCAAGGCTTCCGACGCCTCCAAATCTTTCCTGTATTCAGCGAGATGTTTCTCGATCAGAGCGCGAATCATCTCCAGCTCATCGGCGCGCGGTGCCCTCGACAGAGCCTGACGCCAGGCCCAGGCAATGCGCGCCGTGGCGTCGCCGTCGCACTCCCTCAAGATGCGGACGGCGAAGGCGCGCGCCGCCTCGACGTAACTGGGGTCGTTCAGCAAGACCAGCGCTTGCTGCGGAATGTTCGAGCGGTTGCGGTCAGCGGCGCATTCCTCGCGCGTCGGCGCGTCGAAAGCGAGCATGCTCGGATGGACGAAGCTGCGTTGCCACCATGTGTAAAGCCCGCGACGGTATTGGTCCGCGCCTTTGCTGGCATCGTAAGAGCGCACCGGAAAATTCAGGTTCTCCCAATAGCCGTCGGGTTGGTACGGCCTGGCGCTCGGCCCGCCAATCTTCGGCAGCAGCAGGCCTGAAATTGCGAGCGCATTGTCGCGGACTAATTCGGCGTCCAGCCGCCAACGGCTCTGTCGAGCCAGGTCACGGTTGTAGGGATCGCGCGCTTGCAGCTCTTTGGAAGCGGTCGAGACTTGTCGGTAGGTTTGGCTGCCAACCATGAGCCGGACCATGTGTTTCACGTCCCAGCCGCTGTCCATGAATTCGCACGTGAGCCAGTCGAGCAATTCCGGGTTCACCGGCGGCTCGCCTTGCGCGCCGAAATCGTCGAGCACCTTGGACAGGCCCGCGCCGAAGAACTGCTTCCAGAGCCGGTTCACAAACACGCGCGCGGTCAGCGGGTTGTCGCGCGACACCAGCCATTCGGCGAGGTCGAGCCGGTTGAGTCCGCGGTCTTCCGGCTTTTTGAATGAACCGCTCAAGTAAGCCGGCAAAGCGGGTTGGACGACTTCGCCCGTTTCGACCATCCAGTTGCCCCGGGGAAGAATCCTAACCGTGCGCGGCTTATCCATCGAGACCGAGACCAGGCAACGCGGAATCGTTCCCTCGAAATCTGTTCTTTCCTTGCGCGCATCCGCCAAACGACGCCGCACGCCGGTCAGTTCAGGCGCTGCGATCCGATGATAAGCGGCGAGCCTGGACTTCTGTTCGTCGCTCCGGTCGCCCGGCGCCAACTTGAGAATCTCGGTGATTTCCGGGGGTGGCAGGGCTGTTTTGCCGGCCTTCCAAGCGCTGGGCACGGTGGTGGCGGAGATTCGGAAGCGCCCCAAAACCTGATTCGCGCCACTCGTTTGCTTGAGCACAAACGTGAGAACCATTTCCCCGTCCGACGTGATCGGTTCAGCCGTGGCGAAGTGAATCGCCTGATTTACGCCGGAACAACCGCGAATGCTCCAACCTTCTTTGCCCTCCTGCGTGCCGTCCACCGCGGCGCGCGCCGAGAATCCTTCGGCCTCGAAAGTAGCGGTGGCTTCCGCCAACTTGATCTTGTTGGTCTGCGCGTCCTCAATCGCGAATTCACTGAGCACGAAATTGCCTTCTGCGCCACGCCCGGGTCCGTTGCCGGGGAGCTTGTCCGACCTTAATGCTTCCAGCCGGAAGCCACTGATGTTTTTCAGGCTGGTTTTGACCGTGACGCGGTAAGAGTCCTTCCCGTCGCGCGGGTCTCGTTCGCTGGCAACAATGTGATCTTTGTCAGTGATCAGTTTCAAGCCCACCGCTGACACAGCCTTTTCCGGCGCGAGCACAACCCAATTCGTCTCGGCACTTATGGTTTCCAGCGCGGCTAACTCCCAGGCCGCCAGGAGCTCGGATTTTGGCGATTCAAACTCACGCTGCAGTCGCGCCAGGTTCTGGTCCAGATGAGCCAACTCCGCGGCTTGCTTTGCATCCGGCACGAGCAGGCCGTCTTCACGGCGGCCAATGATCGGTTCCTTGATGTCGGCGAAAAAGGCGCCCATCGAGTAGAAATCGCGAGAGGTGATCGGGTCAAACTTGTGGTCGTGGCACTGACTGCACCCAATGGTCTGCCCCAGCCAGACGGTCCCGACGGCACGAACCCGATCCGTGAGCATGCGCGCCTCGTAGTCCTTGGCCTGCGCGCCGCCTTCTTCGGTGCTGAGCAGAAGACGATTAAAGGCCGACGCGACTTTCTGCTCCTGGGTGCCGCCGGACAGGAGATCGCCGGCGAGTTGCTCGCGTGTGAATTGGTCGAACGGTTTGTTTTTGTTGAAGGCATCGATCACGTAGTCGCGATACGGCCAGACATTGCGCGGATTGTCGCTGTGATATCCGATTGTGTCTGCAAAACGCACTACATCCAGCCAGCCAATGGCCATGCGCTCGCCGTAGTGAGGTGAACTCAAAAGCTCCTCCACGAATCGGGAATACGCATCCGCGGCGCGATCGCGCTCGAACGCTTCAACCACTTCAGGCTTGGGGGGAAGGCCGACAAGATCGAAATGAAGCCGTCGTGCGAGGGTGCGGCGGTCCGATTCAGGAGAAGGAGCGAGGCCGAGTTCCTTCAGGCGCTTGTGCACAAGGAAATCGATCCCCTGCCCTGTTCCGGGAACGGAAGGTTTGACCGGCGGGAGATAAGCCCAGTGACCTTCGTAATCCGCGCCCTCGGCAATCCAGCGTTTCAATATTTCCTTCTGCGCAGACGTGAGTGTCTTGTGGGATTCGGGCGGGGGCATCAGGTCGTCTTCGTTCCTGGCAAAGATGCGCGCGATCATTTCGCTCTCCTCCGGTTTGCCGGGGACGATGGCGATTTCGCCGGACTTCGCCGGCTTGGTGGCTTGCTCTCCCAGGTCAAGGCGAAGGCCGCTCTTGAGCTTTTTGGCGTCCGGACCATGACAGGCAAAGCAATTGTCGGACAGGATTGGGCGGACGTCGCGGTTAAAGCGGACCGTTCGGGAGGATGGCGGAGCTTGTGCATTCGCGAAGCCGTGCGAGGAAAACCATGTGATCAGCGTCAGGGTCGCAAGCCAAGTCGGCAACGGTGAAAGAATGATGGATGAGTTCACAACAAATCTGTCCGAGATATTACACAGAGAGGAAGATTTCGTCCATAGGTCCTCGACTGCTCCGACCGGACTACGCCGGAGTCCAGCATTGAAGCGGCCTAAAGGCCACGCTGCCTTGGTTTCAGAACCATGCACTCGTCCCTTGAACCGATCAGCGGTAGGGCGAGTCCGTCCCGGCGAGCCGATCCACGTGCGTGGAACACGTCTGACTCGGCTACCGGCTGCTTCATGGGAAGCTTTCTTGGCCTCAGGGCCATGCACATGGCCCTTGAACTGAAAACCGTGCGGACCGCAGCCTTCAGGCTGCTTCCACGCACTCTCCGGAGTTCAGCGCTGAAGCGGCCTAAAGGCCACGGTCCGGAGGAACGGTCCAGGGGAAGGACCGAGGAGCGGGGCGAG
>VHCZ01000248.1 GCA_016871535.1 Verrucomicrobiota bacterium | reverse complement strand
GTCCGCTGCACTTCGTTCGCACACTCACTGCCATGAATCCCATTCCATCACAACGGTACTACCGTTGTACAATGAGAACTATTCATGATCTCCATGAAAATTGTACATCATTCAGCGGTCATACCCAACGGAGGCGGCGGAGGAGGGTTCAGTGATCAGTCTTCAGGAATCAGTATTCAGGGACAAGTTGTGACCGCAAGTGAGGTGGATGAAACCCGACAACTGACAACTGGTTACTGAAAACTGATTACTGATTACTGGTCACTCCGCCAGAAGCTTCGCGCGCTGCTCGTGGTATTCATGCGGGGTGAGCTGGTCGGTTCGATACAGCAACAGCAGAGCTTGCAGGCGTTCCTGCTTGATTTTCGGCCCGGCTCCGGGTTCGGCTGCGGGTTGGATCGGCGCAGGGGCGGGCGTTGAAACTGTGGCGGGGGCAACCGGGGCAGCCGGAGTCTCCTTCACAGCCGGTGGGGCGGGAGCAGGACTGGTCCTCACGGTTGACTCGGGAGCTTTCGGTTGAGCGACCGAGGCGGCGCGCTCTCTGGCGACGGCGGCACGCAAATCCTCCAGCAACTGGCGAAGTTCGGGTGATTCGGCAGACACGGCAGGTGTCGGTGCTGGGGCCGCTGGGGCCGCTTCTATCTTCTTTTCGGGGACAGGCGCTGCGATGGCGGGCCTGGCAGCAGTTGACTCGCGCAGCATCGGCGCGGCGGCCTTGGCGCGTTCTTCCTCCACCTTTTGGCGAACCGCTTCGAGCATCTTGCTGGGGTCTTCGGGAGTTGGATTTTGGGCGTTTGTAGAAACGACCCCGGCACTGGCCATGAGAATGGCTAAAAGAAACCTCAATGTTTGCATGGACCTTAATTACTCCATGATTGGCCGTGCGGCAACCGGTTTCGAGGCTCAGGTTCCGCCTGAGTGGTATAACCGACGCCAGACGCGCGCAAAAGGGTATGTCAACACAGAGCGCGCCACCAACCACCACACTTCCTGGCGGCGAATCTTGATCCGCCGGGCCGGGTCCAGGATTCTCTCCGACCGCAGCCTCGCCAGGGTCTTCCTTCCGATGAGGATCGGCCAGGCACAGGCGAGCCGGACTCGGACCGCGCGTCGGGGCAGCAGGTTCGTATAATACCAACCCGCGGCCAGGTGAGCTTCCGCTCGATCCAGGTAGTCATCGTACAGGGGCCGAAGACGGCTTTCGTTTTCCAGCGCCAACATCTCCTGCGGCTTGAGTTCCATCTCCGACAATTGCGCCAGAGGCAGGTAACATCGCCCTCGGCGCAGGTCTTCGGGCAAATCTCTCAAAATATTGATCAATTGCAGCCCTTTGCCAAAGCGGATGCCATTTGCGATCAGATCTGCGTCGTCGATCGAGTCGGCGGGAAAAAGGTGCCGCCGGCACATGCGGGTCCAGAATTCGCCGACACAGCCCGCGACGCGGAATGTGTAATCGTCCAGTTCGGCGTCGGTCTGCAGCGGAATAATGCAGTTGCGACTGGCATAGGCAAAACGCTGCAAGTCCAGTTCCTGTCCGCTGGTGATCGTTTGGAGGACGTCGCGGATCAACCGTTGGTCCGCGGGGTCGAATCGCTCCAGCGCCTGCAACGCTTCGTCGATTCGCCTCAGCAACAATCGCTCCCCGGCGGAGACCTCATGCGCGGCGACAAATTCGTCCGCTTGGAACTCTCCGGATTCACTTCCGACCAGGATTTTCCGAAAGCCTTGCAGGGCTGCCAACCGGCCTACGACAGGGATAATGTCGGTGTCCGCAATGGTGTCCGCGGCGCGGGCGAGCAGATAAGCCAGGCCGATCTGAGGCCGGACCGCCGCGGGAAGAACGCGCAAGGTCAGGTAGAAGGATCGCGAAACGTCCTTCAAGAGATTCTCCAGCAGCGGCGTGGGATGCGCACTCATCCGAATGATTGCCAAGAAGGCAAATACTCCAATGTCTGCCGCACCGGTTCTTCACCATCTTCAATGGCTGTGTCGTGGAACTCGAATGCCGCCTTCCCCCTCACCCTGTCCCTCTCCCTCAGGGAGAGGGGAAAAAGGCATACCGTGCTGGGGGTAACCCTCGGTGCTCGATAGATCGAAATGCGGCAGTCAATGCTCCCTCTCCTCAAGGAAGAGCATCTGCGTAGCGTAGCGCAGATTTGCAATCTGCCGTATCGCGGAATTGCATTCCGCAGGCGCCCGACAAGTTCCAGGGATCTGGAACTCGCCGGCGCGCTGCCGATTGCAAATCGGCGATACAGCAGAGTGCAACTCTGCGCTACGGCGCAAGGCACGCTAAACCCATACAAGGGAGAGGGCCGAGGCGAGGAACCGCCGCCCCAGATGAAGGATTCACCTTCATTTGCGTTCATTGGCCGTTCATTTGGCGTTCTTGGTTCCATCTAACCTCATCATCCATCGCTCCAATTGCCGCTTTACTTCCCGGGTTCCTGGCGCGCCGGTCAAATTCCTCCGCGCCAGCGCTTGATGGAGATCGAAGATTTTCAAGGCCTCGGTGTTCAGCTTTGGATCAACCGAACGCAACTTGGCCAGGGACAGTTCATCGAGCCGTTTGCCAGTTTGCTCGGCCAGTGCCACGAGTTTTCCGATATCATGGTGCGCCTCGCGAAACGACCGGCCCTTCCGCACCAGGTGATCTACCAGGTCGGTGGCCAGCAGGCCGGGATCGCTCGCGGCTCGCAGACAGTTTTCTCTTTCGACACTCGTGTGGCGCAGCATCCCTGCCATCAAGCGCGCGGTGGATCGCACCGTGTCCGCGGTGTCGAACACACGCTCTTTGTCTTCCTGGAGATCGCGATTGTAAGTCATGGGCAATCCCTTGAGGAGCGTGAGCAACGCCACCAGATTTCCAAAAACGCGGCCCGCTTTGCCGCGTGAGAGCTCCGCGATATCCGGGTTTTTCTTTTGCGGCATGAGCGACGAGCCGGTCGTGTAGGCGTCGCCAATCTTGATGAAGTTGAACTCCGCCGTAGCCCAGAGAATCAAATCTTCCGCCAACCGCGAGAGGTGAAGCGCGATCAAGGCCGCCGAAGCGCAGAATTCAATCGCAAAATCCCGATCACTCACGGCGTCCATCGAATTCTGGGTGAGCCGCGGACGGTTCCGGGAATCGACGAAGCCCAGCAGCGTCGCGACCATCTCGCGATCCAACGGCAACGTCGAGCCGGCGATCGCGCCGCTGCCCAGCGGGCAGATGTTGACGCGCTGAAAACATTCGGAGAGCCGCTGGTGATCGCGCTCGAACATCTCCACGTAAGCAAGCATGTGATGGGCGAAATAGACCGGCTGCGCGCGTTGCAAGTGGGTGTAGCCCGGCAAGACGACGCTCGCATTCCTGGCACCAAGTTCGACCAACGCCGTCTGCAAATCCTGGAGCTCGCGCGCCAGGGCGGCAAGCTGGTCCCGGAGCCAGAGCCGCATATCGAGCGCGACCTGGTCGTTGCGCGAACGGCCCGTGTGGAGCTTCGCGCCCGCCGCGACCCGCCGGGTCAACGCGGCTTCGATATTCATGTGCACGTCCTCCAGATCGGTTCTCCAGCGAAACGTGCCGGCGGCGATCTCTTGCCCGATCTGTTCGAGTCCTTGCACGATGGCGTTCCGTTCCGCCTTGGTGAGCAGGCCGATCTTTTGCAGCATGGTGGCGTGGGCCATCGAACCGAGGATGTCGTACCGCCAGAGCCGCCGGTCAAATGAAACGGACTCGGTAAATTGGGCCGCATCCGCTTCGGGACCGGCGCTAAAGCGTCCGCTTCGGGAAACAGGGGGACTCTTTCTCTTTCGCTTCACGAAGTGGGAATGTGGAACGCGGGGCAGGGAAAGTCACTCCGAAATCTGCGCTACACGGGACGAAGTCACTAGACGATTCGGCAAGCGCGTTCTTGCACCGCTTGGAGTCCCGAGCTTTCTACCACGGATTTCGCGGATTTCGCGGATGAAGAAGCGGCTCATCCGTATAACCCGCGCCACAATCCCACAGACTCTTGTTTTTCAAGCAAGACTTTCAGGCGCTAACTTTGGTTAGAAGCGGGCCCTTCACCGTGCGCTGGAATACCGTTCCATCCACAGGCGGTGCCGATGCCGCTCCCGGGCCAGAAGCTGCTCGACCCGTTCGGACTCGGTCGAATCAAACAAAACCGCCTGGGGCAAACTCTGGTTGCACACGCCACAAAGCTTGCTTCGGCGGCTATAGACGATGGACGCACAATGCGGACAGCGGACCGCGGCGGGCTTCGCGGCCAGTTCGCGGGTGTAGGCAGGCGGAGGGGAAAGCTGAGGTAACGAGGCTCTGAATCTGAATTACTTCGGATTCGGAAATGTGAGCCTCGTTACCTCGGCTGCTACACCGGCCGGATTCGGATCGCGACGGCGTAGAAGCCGGCGCCGCCGGTTCGATCCACGTAGAGATTTGCGAAGTCGTCGATGCCGGGGAAAACCGTCTGGCTTGCGGCGCCATCCGGCGTGAGCGCGAAGGGGACTTGCTTCCAGGGTTCAGAGAGCGACGCTCGAAAGAGCACTTCAAATTCGAGATTTGCGAAGGCCAGGAACTTCAATTGCAAACGCGGGGGCAAGGCCGCGCCCCCGTTCACGATTGAACCGGCGATTTCGTGCGGCCAATCGGGAATCTCGATCGCGAGCCGATTGGCTCCGTCGAAACTCGTTTTGTACGACTGCAACGGAAACGAAGCCGGGCCAGTGATCGCGCGGCCATCGATCGCGAACCGCGAACCGTGGCACGGGCAGGTGCTGGAGTTGGAAGCCCGGCTGAACACCGGCACGGCGCACCCCGCATGGGTGCACTCGGAATTGAGCGCGTAGAATTGCCCTCCCGGCGCGCGGTTGATCAGCATGGGATAAAACAAACCTGCCGGGACGTTCGCCGCCAGCCGGCTGGTGCCGATCCGCACCGAGCCGAAGTCATTTCGCAAGGCGGGGAAGTCGTCGATATTCAAACGCAGGATTCCGACAGTTGGCCGGGCCTGGGCGGACACCTCCGCGAGAACCGTCCCGAACCAATCGCCGTCCCGCAATCTGGAATACGCCGTCGTAAGCGCTAACACTTTGATGAATTCCCGGCGGTGGATTGGATCCTTACTCATATTCCAGTGAACAACTTCTTGGGTGCATGGAGATCCCCTTCCCACTCACCCAGCCCTCTCCCTTGGGGAGAGGGAGCATCGACCGCCGGATTTCGATGAGTCGAGCGCCCAGGGTTGCTCCCAGCGCGGGTGCCTTTTCCCCTCTCCCTGAGGGAGAGGGATAGGGTGAGGGGGAGGAGGACGTTCGAAATCCACGACGCAGCCGCTGAAAATAGCGAAGAACCTGTTTCCGGAGACGTCGAGCTTGCTCGACAGCGCCGAGCGCATTCAAAGCGGCGACTGCGCAGGCTCCGTCGCCGCAGTCCAAAACTACGGAGCCTCATGGGTGATCGGTTTAAACTCATCGGCGTGATACGAGCTGCGGACCATGGGGCCGCTGGCCACGTGCGAAAACCCCATTCGTTCCGCGATCGTTCGATACTCGTCGAACCGCGAGGGCGGGACGAATTCGACCACGGGCAAATGGCGCAGTGTTGGCTGCAAGTATTGGCCTAGCGTCAGCATGTCGCAACCGGCGCGGCGCAAATCCGCCAGCGCGGTGAGCAATTCTTCTTCGGTTTCCCCCAACCCCAGCATGAGTCCTGACTTGGTGTAGATCGAGTCGCGCCGCCAGGCCTTGACCTTCCGCAACACGCTTAGAGAGCGCTCATACGTCGCGCGAAATCGGACGTGGGGCGTCAGCCGCCGCACGGTTTCCAGGTTGTGGTTGAAAATATCCGGGCTCGCCGCCAGCACGGTCTCGATGGAGCAGTCGGAATCGAGAAAATCCGGCGCCAGCACTTCGATCCCAATGCCCGGCGAAGCCGCACGCACCGCTTCGATCGTCCGGCGAAAATGTTCGGCGCCGCCATCGGGCAAGTCGTCGCGGGCGACGGCGGTGATCACGACATGTTTCAGCCGCATGCGCCGGACGGCCTCGGCGACGCGCGCGGGTTCGTCGGTTTCGAGCGGCAACGGTTTGGCGGTCGTCACGGCGCAAAAGCCGCACGCCCGGGTGCAGCGATCTCCCGCGATCATGAAAGTGGCGGTGCCCCGGCCCCAGCATTCCCAATGGTTGGGGCATTTCGCGCTTTCGCAAACGGTGTGCAGCTTGAGATCAGCCAGCAGGCTGCGCGTCTGGGAAAATGTGTCGCTCGCCGGGAGGCGGATGCGCAGCCATTCGGGCATCCGAGGGCGGGCAGTTGGAATTGTCGTCACCACGGTATCTCAGATTTATTAACCGCAGATGGGCGCGGATAAACGCGGATTCATCCGCGTCAATCTGCGTTCATCTGCGGTTGACCCTACAAAGGCTCGGCGGGTTGTTCCAGCTTTTCCCAAAACGCCGCCAACTGGTCGGTGTCAAAGTCGGCCAGCACTTTGCCGTCCACGTCGATCACCGGGGCCAGGCCTTGTCCCGAGATTTGCATCATTTCCTGGCGCGCGTCGGGGTTGGCCGCGACGTCGAGCGTCTCGAATTCGAGGCCGCGTTCGTTGAGCCAGTCCGCCGCCTCGTGGCACCAGCCGCAGTAGGGACGGACGAATAATCGGATTCGCTTCGGTTTCATTTATTGAACTGCTTCCGTAATCACCGTGTCACTGTGCTCGTAAGCTGGCGCACAGCAACAGAGAAACCTTAATGGCTCGGAGCCGAGGTTCCAGATTTTATGTTTTTGGCCGGGCGGGATGGCGATGGCATCGCCGACCCCGACCGTTCGCGTCTCTCCCTCGATCCGCATCCGCCCCTGGCCGGAGGTAATGAAATAGATCTCCTCGGCTTTCACGTGGAAATGCTCCTGGGTGCTCGCGCCGGGGCCGAGCCGGGCTTCCGCGAGGCTTTGGTTGCGGATCGCGGAATTGCGATGAGCCAGCAATTCGCGAATTTCAGACCCGTCCTTCGTCGTGAAGGCCGGCACCTGGTCTAAGTTTTTGACATCCATAAACTGGTCAATCTGTTCAGCAGCTTCTGCGCGGGTTGACAAGGCAAATCGGTCTTCGAGGTTTGCCGCGATCTTCCGGAACGCCGAATGACGAATGTCGAAAGAATGTCGAAGCTCGAATGACCGATTGGCTTGCTTTGGTTGGGCATTCGGATTTCGGAATTCTTTCGTCATTGGGAATTGAACATTCATCATTGAGTTCTTTGGCCGAGCCTGGGGCCACTGAGGACAGCAAGGGTTCGCCAGGTTCGCCAAATGCCATTTGACGGACCGGACCTGTCCGGTAAATTCGCAGCATGGAACATTCACCCGGCTTTCTCAAATTGGTCAACGACTCCAAGAGCCGCGTCAAGGAAATCACCCTGGACCAGGCCCGCGAACAACTCGCGAAGAATCCGCAGGCCGTTTTGCTGGACGTGCGCGAGGATCATGAATGGCAAAAGGGCCACGCGGCGGAGGCGGTTCATCTCGGCAAAGGAATCCTGGAACGTGATCTTGAGAAAATGTTTCCCAATCCTGAGACCGAGATCATCATGTATTGTGGGGGCGGATTTCGTTCCGCTTTGACCGCAGACGCCGCGCAGAAAATGGGCTATCGCAACGTCTATTCGCTCATGGGCGGATACAAAGCGCTGGCCGGCGCCGGCTGGCCGATCAAGAGTTAGCGGGAAACAGTTGGAACCGGGGAGCACACGCGCCCTCGCGTGTTCCGACCGGCGCCCTCGCCGGTCGGAACGTCGGAGAAACCATCTCAGAAAGGATCGCTTTTCGGACGCAAGCCTGTGGTCGGCGAGGGCGCCCACCACAGCACGCGAGGGCGCGTGCGCTCCCCGGACAATCCAATACTCCCCGATCGGGTGTGCGCGGCATCCGCACTGCTGTATAGGAGGTGTGAAGAGAAAGTTTCTCAATTGGATCGACTGGTGGGTGGTTACCCTCAGTTTTGTCGGCTTTCTGCTCATGGAAAGCCTGGTGATCTACACACTCTACGTGAGTCTTGGCATACTTGATAAGAGATCACTTCCTCCTCCTCAAACACTGGTCCCGAATCACGCCTTACAAAATATCCCCTCGTCACTGCCGGAGGTTGATTAACCGTTTGACATTGGCCGCCGGATTATCCAGTGTTTCCATCGCTCGGTGCAGTATCGTGCATGATCCAATCACTACAAGAGTTAGCCCAGTACGTCCGGCAGACTGTTCCCGATCCCAAGGCGATCCTCAACCTGAAGATTAACGAGAAGACGGGCGCGGTCATGTTCATCTGGCATGGCGTCGAGTTTCTGGTGAAACCAACCATGCACGTCTTTGAAATGCGCGGGTACAATCTTTACATCACCGGCATCTCCACTCTGCTTCAGGTCGTCCTCATGCGGCGCAGCCAAAACGAAAAGGTTTTCGAGACGGCGCTGCAGACCATCCAGGAAGCGGAAGAGCTCATTCGGGTCAAGAACCAGACGCAGCAAGGCGTTCAGTTGCTAGCCAACGTGCGCGAGACCCTCGGAAGACTCGTCGGCCGATCCTGACCGGGAACGGTTCAGGGAGGATTGTTTACTGCGGCAGAAAGCCGAAGGTTGAAATTGCAGTTTTGCTCGCCAAACACACCAAATCGCCGCGTCATCGACAAAGGAGCCGACCCTCCGGGGCGGGGCGGCGCCTGGCCGGCTGCGGCGTTGCTCGTCGGTCACAGCCCAAAAACGGGGATGCTCCCTCCTCGCGCCTTGCATCCGGCCAGGCGGCGCTCCCGCCAAAACCGGAAGTTATTTTTGCACAGACCCTAAGTGGTCCATTTCATAAATACGCTCACGTTCGCGGCAAGGGATTTTTCGGCCAGACGAGGCGCGAGCGACGAGCATATCCCGAAGTGGATCTGTAAGGAGCAAGCAACGAAGTCTGGCGAAAAA
>VHCZ01000247.1 GCA_016871535.1 Verrucomicrobiota bacterium | reverse complement strand
GGCGGAAAGGTCGCGGCGTTTGTGTTTGCTCATGCCGCGAGCGTAAAACAGTGAAAGAGGAATGTTCCGAAAAAAATGCCAACCCTCGTATCTCCAAACGGCTACCGAGGAGGAACGACGCGCCCTATCGCCAAAGTTGCCAAAGTTTCATTCTGCCTTTGCGACCTTGACGATCTTTGCGGGAGGCCTTATCCAGCGACCGCCTATTCCCTCACGGCGCGGTCGTCGCGGTGAGTCGTTCCCTCCGCCGTGGCGGTGAGCGTGGCCACGCGGGTCCAACTGCGAAGGTCAGTTGAGAATTCAACGTGGTACCTTCGGCCCGGCTCGCCACTCAGAGCGAATTCAACCGCTCCCGACTCGGCTCGGCGAACCCTTCCCAGCGCGGGCCGGACAGGTTCGGCCGCGACGGGCGGTTTGACCGTTTCGGTGATCGCGCGAAGGACCTCCGGCTGGCGCGGTTGAAAGTAAACCTGGTTGAAGAGGACTTCCCACTGCTTGTGGCTGGGAGAATCGGCCAATCCGTTGATGATCACGTAGCGCGAAGCCGAGTTGCCGGGACCGAATTGCGCGTAGCTCCTCCATTCCGGATCATCCAGCACCAGGTCAAATCCGACACTTTGGATGAAACTGTCCGTTCTCGACTGGCTGGTAAGATCGGTGTTGATGGCGATGACCACGACTTGCACCCCCGCCGGCGTTCCATTCCGCGCTTTGTAATATTCGTTGATGTCTTTCTCGACGACCGGCGAGAGCAACTTGCAGGACCCTCACCAATACGCGAAGAGATCGAGAAAAATCACTTTCCCGGCAAAATCTCTCAAGCTGACGGTCTCGCCGGTTTTGCGCTTTTTCAGGGTCAGGTCCGCCGCGACCTCCCCGACGTGCACGAAGGCCGCTCTGGCCGGGAACGCGGCCTGCCCGAAGGCCAGCAACAACAGAGATAACGTGAAAATCCGCATTCTCGCTCCCGGTAAAAAGCCGCCTTGTGATCTGGCGATGTCCACTCGTCTCATTTGTTCGGCGCTCAAGCCGCCGACAGTCTACTCACTTCGGCTCCGGAGACAACCCCGATTCTTGTCCAAATCAATCGTCGTCTTTATCCCCGCCTTTGCCGAAGACGAACGCGGCGCGCTTGGGCGCGGGCATGGGGGAATCCGGGCCGCGCACGGAGCGCCAGACGACTTCGTTCAACAGGAGATCGTCGGCGACGTCCTCCTTCGTGAAATCCATCTGCTCCGAAAGTTTGTTTCCCCAGGCCGTCTTCGCGTTCTTCTCGTTCAAGTCCACCGTGACCGGCCGCGCCGTGTAAGGCCGAAAATCCGGCTTCGGCTGGAAGCACCGGAACATCGGCATGGCGGAGGCGTCGAATTGAGACATCGGTTTCAAGCCCAAGATCAATTCCATCGTCCGCAGCATGCTGGCGGTCGAGTACATCGTGGAATCGACCGACGCGCGCTTCACATACGGGCTGATCACATACGCGAGGGTGCGATGCGCATCGACGTGATCCGGGCCGTTCTGCGCGTCATCCTCCACCACGAAAATCGCCGTCTGCGGCCAGAACTTCGAGCGCGTGACCGCCTCGACCACGCGGCCCAACGCCAGATCATTGTCTCCCATGTAGGCAGTCGGCGTCGGTTTGCCCACGGAAGTTCCGGAGGTATGATCATTCGGCAGACGCACCACCACGAGGCGCGGCATCGCGCCCTCGCGCTCGAAGCGGTTCAACTCGGCAATGAACCGGTCGGCGCGCTTGGAGTCGGGATAGTCCATGTCGAAACCGCGGTACCACGGATCGAAATGACCTTGCAGGACGGCCACACGCGACGTGCCGGGTTGGTCCGGCGTGGCGCCGTTGTTGATGAACTCGCCGAAACTGAAGTAGCTCACCCCCGCTTCCCGCGCCCGGTCCCAGAGATATCCGCCCGCCGGCCGGGCGATGGCGAAATTCCCCTCGGCGGGATACGGATACTTCTTGTGCCGGTTGTGTCCATAACTGAGCGGCCACGATTTTTCCACGAAGTCGGTCGCGTATGCTCCCATCGTCCATTCGTGGCCATCCGCGCTGACTTCGCTTTCCACGTAAAAATTGTCCAGGAGCACGAATTCACGGGCGAGCTGGTGGTGGTTGGGCGTGACGCGCTCCGGAAAAAGGCACAGCGACGGATCGCCATTGCCTTCCGGCATGTCGCCGAGGATCTGATCGTAAGTTCGGTTCTCCTTGATGATGTAGATGCAATATTTGATCGGGGATGGGTCGCCGATTTTTCGCGGCACGGGATTGCGGTCGAACTCCGCGGAGTTCACGATCCGCTCTGCTCGTGGCATGCAACGATATGCCTGGGCGGTGTATTGCTTCATCTGTTCCTCGAACCGCTCGCGTCCAGGAAGGTCGATGACGCTGAGGGTCCCGCGAAACAGCCCGCCGATGTACTCGCGGACCGTAGTCGGCGCGTCTCGGCCCGGCTGCGGACCGTAGCGATTGGCCTTGGGAATGATTCCCTTCCCGTTCGCCACCAACAAGCGTTTGCCGTCGGGGGTCACTCGAACCGAGGTCGGATACCAGCCCACGGGAATGAATCCGAGCGACCGGCTTTTGCCAATCGCGGACACGTCGAACACGGCCAGCGCGTTGATGTTGGCATTCGCCACGAACAAGAACTTCTCGTCCGGCGAGAGCGCCAGGCTGTTCGGTGTGGACCCCGGCGGGGAATTGGGACGAAGCTCGGCGACGAGCGATTCCACCGTTCGCCCGCTTGCCGTATCGATCACGCTGATCGTGTTGTGATTCGCGTTGGCGACGAACAAATGCGCGCCCGATTTGGACAAGACCATTTCATTGGGGTGTGGGTCGGTGGACCAGCGAGCGAGGACGGTTTTGGTGCTCTTCAGGTCCATGACGGCGACCGAGGATTGGGCCCACAAGCTCACGTAAAGCCGGCCGCGTTTCTCGTCGAGCACACAGTCATACGGAAACGGGTCTGCCGAAGTCGTTTGATCCAGGAGCGCCTCGGCGCGCTTCGTGATGGCATCTTGATCGGAACCCGCCGGGCTCGCAGGGCTGCTCGCCAAAGTCGGAGCGGCGTTCGTGCCCAGCAAAATATCACCCGCGTTGATCCGGTTCGGAACATCCACTTCGCTGACGCGGTGCCCCCACAGGTTCGCCACGAATAACTTCGTTGCGTCCTGGGTGATGGCCAATCCCGCGGGAATTCCCCGCTCGTTCCCTTCGCGGAGTTTGACCGTTTGCGGGTCGTTCAGAAACCCGCCGGCGAAGGAAAACCGGTGAATCACTTCGTCGCCCGCGCCGCTGCAGAAAAGCGTTTTGCCATCGCTTGAAAACTCGATTCCGTAAAAGCTCTCCTCCAGGTTGGCTCGTGAGATGATCTTCGACGCGGTCACATCGACGACGACGATTTCATGTTGCCCATGGCCGCTGTGCAACACCGCCGCATGCCGGCCGCCCGGATGCAGCGCGATGTTGACCGGGAAATCGCCCAGGAGGATCTGCCGTCCGACCGAACGGAGAAACCACTGATTCGGCAGCAGCACGGAACCATCGCCTTGCGGTCCCGGTCCATCGAACGGCGCCCGGAGAGCGGTCTCATTCGTAGGCGAAAGGCAACCTGCGGCAGCGAGGAAAATGGACAACGCAAGCAGTCTTGGTAGATGAGGCATAACAGTGTGCCGCGCCTTATGCCAGCAGCCGAGCGGCAGGAGAAGGCAATTCTTCGACCTGGGTTCTGGGCACAGTTCGAGAAGTGTGCACATCGCGCCGGAAACCCGTGACGCAGTAAGCCCGACAGAGTAGCTTCCTTCGCATGAAAGCTCTGCTGCTGATTCCTCCTTTGTTGGTGTCGGCCTCCTCCACGCTGGCCGCCGCGAAAGCAATCCGGCCTGTCGTGGAAGTTGAGGAGGACGTTTACACGTTCACGCCCGCCAACAATGGGGCCGGGCCGATGTGGTGCGCCGGTTCGACATGCCTGGTGCGCGTCGGCGAGCACGTGTTTGCCAGCGGCCTGGAAACGATCCCGGACGCGAAGCCGCTCAACAATTGCCGGTGGATGTTATTCAAGCGCGAGCCGTCCGGTTGGGAGAAGGTCTGCGTGGAGGACACGGGTCGCACCCGCGAGCCGTCGCCGATGGCGGCGTTCGCGGATGGCCGCCTGTTTCTCTCGGCCAATCCCACGCTGGCCAGCCCCTCGCACGAAGGCGGTGGTCCGGCCCGGCCCGAGATTCTGGCTTTCTCCGCCATCAATCCCAAGGCCTCAGCCGAAACGCTGCTCCCCGGCTGGAAAGGAAACCCACGTTTCAGCGAGCATTCCTACCGCAGCCTGGCCGCCGATGCCTCGAATCGGGAACTGATTCTCTTTCAAAACATCGATTACACCCACGCCGAATGGGCCTTCCTCGACCGCGATGCCAAATGGTCCGCGCAAGGCCAACTGAGGTGGCCCTGGGGCGCCGAGTATGACAAGCCGCAACCGATCCGCATTTGCTATCCGAACATCGCGCTCCAAAACCGAGCCGCCTATTTCTGCGGCGTCAGCGACATCGTCGAGCCAAACCTCAAATGGCGCGACTTCAAAAAGCAACTCACCGGGCGCGACTGGGACTACGATTTTCGCCGGCTGTTCTTCACCTGGACGCCCGACATCACCCGCGAAGGATTTCGCGACTGGATCGAAATCGCGAGCCGCGAGCAAACTGCCGGCTGGCTTTTTCCAGCCGACTTATGGGTCGCGCCGGATGGCGCGGTGCATTTGCTCTGGACCGAGCGCGCCATCGACGACCGGCTGCGCGAGAAGTTCTTCCCGGCCGCCCGCCAGTCGCACTCGCTCAACTACGCCTTGGTCCGCGATGGCCAAGTGGTTTCGCGCCGATCGCTCCTGCGCACCGGCGATGACGGGCTACGTCGCGAAATTCCTTCAGCAGCACGCTTCCAGATCACGCCGGAGAACCGGTTGTTCGTTTTCTACTACGTCCATGGCCACGACGCCACGGGCAAAGCCGTTTCGGAAAATCGTTTGATCGAATTGGAGCCGGCCGGCCTTCCCGGTCCAACGTCGGTGGTCCGATTGAAGGCGCCGTTCACGAGTTTCTTCACGGCGACGCCGCGCGCCGGTTCGCCGCCTTCGAACACCCTGGAGTTGCTGGGCCAGCAGGCCGGAAAGCCCCAAACGATCAGCTACGCGCGGATCCGGCTCGGTTCGTGAGAAGGAACTTCCCGCAACGCCGGGTCGGCTGGGGAGCGCACGCGCCTCCGCGTGCTGGAGTCGGCGCCTCGCCGCCTCCATTCAATCGAACTGAACCATCCCATTCAGTGCCATGGTTTCAACGACGCTCCGACTGGCGAGGCGCCAGTCGGAACACGTGAGGGCGCGTGTGCTCCCCATTCCGGCGGAGACTGCCCGGACGTGCGGCCCTGCCCACGATTCCCTTGCACGGCGGTTGATCGGCGATATTCTCGCCTCATGCGCACCCAGGAAGAATCAGACATCCGTCCGCGATCCGGCTCGCGTTGGCTCGCATTTCTTGTCGTTGTGATTTTGGCCGCCGGGGCCGCCTCTTGCCGGATGCAGCAATCCGCGGATGACGAGTTCACCCATTTCATGAACGTCGGCAAAAACTACTACGACAAGGGCGAAGCTCAAAAAGCCCTCGACGCCTTTGCCAGGGCCGTGGCGTCGAATCCCACGCATCCGGACGCGCACTTGAATCTGGCCAACGCTTATCTTCTGGCGGGTCAGGGCACCAACGCGGTCCGGCACGCGGACGAAGTGCTCAAGCTGGACCCAAACTCGGCCGCCGCGTATTACGTCAAAGGTTGCGCGCATCTGCGGCTGAACCAATTCGAGGAAGCGGTCAAGGCCCTCCAGCAATCGGTGCAGGTCGATCAAACCGTGGCGGCAGCGCATTTTCAGCTTGGGCTGGCCCACCAGAATTTGAAGAACTGGAATGACGCCATCGCCTGCTTTCAATTGACGTGCGAATACGAGACCAATCATCCCGCCGCGCACTACAGCCTCAGCCAGGCGTTGATCCGCGCCAACCGCCCGGAGGAAGCGAACGAGCATTTGGAGTTGCATCGGCAGATCGCCGCCAAGTCACAAGGGCAGATAGCGAATCCGGCCACTTACGAACGCTGCGTCCACACTCAGGCGCGCTTGCCGTTCAAGCTGGAGCAACCGGATCTGGCCGGCATCCGAGTCAAATTCTCCGACGCGACCAAAGAATCCTTCGCGGGCGCCGGGGGCGGGGAAAAGTTTCGCGGACCGATTGGCGTCTTCGATCTCACTCACGACGGGCACCACGACCTGTTCGTCATGGAAGGCGCCCACGGCTTCCGCGTGTTGACGAGTACCAACGGCACGTTCGCCGCGCTGGGCGAAGTGATTCCAGCTACTCCCGGCGCCACGTTCACGAAATGTTTGGTGGGCGACCTGAACAACACGCAACTGCAGAGCGACCGGACCGAAGATGTCATCGTGCTGGGGCCGCAAGGCACGCACGTCTTCAAGTTCGCGACCAACGGAACGGTGACAGACATGTCCGCCTTCTCGCGGCTGAACACGCTTTCCGCCATTGACGGCGCGCTGGCCGATCTCGATTTCACCGGAAGCCTGGATTTGGTGGCCGTGACCCGCTCGAACACGGTGCAAGTTTTCCGCAACCTCGGCCAAATGTATTTCAAGGACATCACGGCGACGTCGGGCGTGCCTGCGACGCTCACCGTCGCCCGCGAGTTGGTCATGGACGATTGGAACCAGGACGATTTAATGGACCTGTTCATCACGCAGACCGGCCAACCGCCCTTGCTCCTGGCCAAACAACGCGGCGGTCCGTTCGTTTCTACAAACCTGCCTCCGGATGTCTCCAGCGACGCGGTTGTGACTCTCGGTGATTTGAACAATGATCTGCGAGCCGATCTCGTGACCGCAACGCCTGACAAGATTGTGTGCTTCTTCAACGGCCTGACGAATCAAACGATCATACCGCTCGGCAACGCCGCCATCACCCACTTGACGCTGGTGGACTACGACAACGACGGTTGGCTCGATATCTGTGCCTCGGGCGATGGCTTCCGAATCTGGCGCAATCAAGGCCGCGCCGGATTCAAGGAGACAACTCAGGAACTGGGACTCGCGAACTTGAGAGGCAGAATCAGATCCGTCACCGCCGCGGACTTCGATCATGATTGCGATCCGGACTTGCTGTTCGAAGTGGAGGGATCGGGCTTGAAACTGTTCCGCAACGACGGCGGGAACAAGAATCATCAGCTCAAACTCCGGCTCCTGGGCAACCGCTCCAATCCCAGCGGACTGGGCACGCGGATCGAGGTCACGGCCGGCGGGTTGCGCGCGATCCGGACCGTTCGCCAGCTTCCGATCGAGATCGGCGTGGGCCGGCACGAGCAATTGAATTCCATGACCGTCCATTGGTTCGACCTCGCCTGGAATGTGGTCGATGTGAAAGTGGATTGCCAGACGGTCTTGCCCGTTTTGGAAATCATGTTGCCGACGGGCTCGTGTCCGTACCTCTACACCTGGGACGGCACTCGGTTCAAATTCATCACGGACATCCTGGGCGCATCGCCCGTGGGTTTGCCCATCGCCGAGCGGCGGTACATCGAAGCGGATCCGGACGAATACGTCTGGCTCGGCGACGATAAATCGGTTCAACCGCGCGGCACGAACTATGTCGTCCAAATCACCGAGGAGCTTCGCGAGATTCTGTATCTGGATGAAGCCAGGCTGGTCGTGGTCGATCATCCCGAAGGCACGGCGGTGTATCCAACCGACAAGCTTCTTCCGGACAAACCGTTTCCTCCGAGCGAACTTGCGTTGCTGCGGAATCGCAAACCGCTGCGGGGCGCCGTCCGCCACGACGGCCAGGACGTGACGCGCGCGTTGCTCCGCGTGGATGGCCAGATGGCGTCGCCGGTTCAACTACGCGCGCCGCAATTGCGCGGACTGGCCGAACCCTACAGCGTCACGCTGGATTTCGGCCCTTTGCAGACGGATCGCCCGCTGGTGCTCGCGCTGACGGGCTGGCTAAGATTTGGCGGCGGAATGGCAAACATCGCCGCCTCGCTGGAGCCGGATTTGCCGTTCCCGTTCCCGAAGCTGGAAGCGCAGATTGGAGAGGAATGGAAACCTGTGGACGTTGCGGTCGGCGCGCCGGCTGGGAAGACCAAACGCATGATGGTTGATCTCACCGGGAAACTCCCTCCTCACAGCCACAAGCTGCGGCTGAGCGCGGCGTTTGAGGTTCATTGGGATGAAGCGGCGCTTTTCGAGCGGGCGGATTCGAGTCTCGCGAACCTGACGTCGCTTCTCCCGGATGGAACCGACTTGCACTGGCGCGGCTTCAGTGAGTTCGATGACACGGCTTGGACTCTGCCGCTGACGCCGAATTATGACCAAGTCAACGCGCGCGCTCATTGGCGGATCACACCATCGGGTTGGTGCACGCGTTATGGCGACGTGAGCGAATTGATCGCCAAACGCGACGACGCGCTGGCGATCCTTAATGGCGGTGACGAGCTTACGCTGACGTTCTCGACGAATCGTTTGCCCGAGAAACCGCCCGGTTACACTCGCGATTTCTTCCTTTTCACCGTGGGTTGGGACAAGGATGCGGATTTCCACGTCGCACGCGGCACGACGGTCGAGCCTCTGCCGTTCAATGGCATGGACGCTCAACGTTACGCCGAACTCCCGGACGCGCTCCCGGGCAGTGAGTGGTGGACGCGGAAGTACAACACCCGATGGGTCGGCCCACTGACGCTGCGCCGGCAGAACGCCGAGCGCGTCGCTCACCGCTAGTGATGTGTCTGAAAATCGAGGTTGGTTAGCACAGGCCGACTGTGTTCGGCATCAAAAACGCTCGCCTCGTTTTCCTCTCTCTCCCCGCGAGGAAGGAGTGGGGAGAGAGCCGGAGAGA
>VHCZ01000246.1 GCA_016871535.1 Verrucomicrobiota bacterium | reverse complement strand
CCGAAGGGCGGCAGTTCTTTTTCGCCAGACTTCGTTGCTTGCTCCTTACAGATCCACTTCGGGATATGCTCGTCGCTCGCGCCTCGTCTGGCCGAAAAATCCCTTGCCGCGAACGTGAGCGTATTTATGAAATGGACCACTAAGTCAACCGGCCCTCCTTCGCTCTTTTCCCCTCACCCTGACCCTCTCCCTCAGGGAGAGGGAACATTCGTTCGCCACGCTGGAACAAGTCTGGGCGCATTGGACGGGCGGACGACGGCGATACGTTCTCCCTCTCCCCGAGGGAGAGGGCCGGGGTGAGGGGAACGGAGCGTTCATTCACCGATGATACGAGCCAGTGAAGTCACGTTGGACCAGAGAGAACAGACAGCGCGTTTGCAGCTCTGCGAGCAGTTCAAGGTTTCAAGTTCAAAGACCGGCGTTGGGAAGTCTTGACAGAAAACAGCGCCTGACTTTCCAGCCAGTCGCACGCTTTGGGCAGCACGACGTCCCAGTGGAAAGTCTTGGCTCGCTGCCACGCGTTCCATCGATAGGTCCGATACCGTTCCGGCGATGTCAAGGCGTCCACCACCGAGCGGGCCAGTTCTTCCGGACTCTCAGCCTGAGTCACAAGTCCGGTCTGATCGTGCAAGGTGGCTTCAGTCAGGCCCGCGACCGGATACACCACTGCCGGCGTTCCCAGGGCATTGGCTTCAATGATATTCAACCCCCATCCTTCGCGTTGCGACGCGTGCAATAGAAAGTGCGCCTCACGCAGACACCGATCCTTCTCCGGTTCGGACAAGGCGCCCAGAAATTCGACGCACGCGCCGAGATTCAAATCGGAGGCCACCTGGCGCAACCGGGAATCCTCACCGCCGCTACCGACAATTTTCAGACTTGCCTGAACCCCGCGTTCGCGCAGCGACTGAACCGCCCGGATGGTGTGATCGACTCGTTTGTTGGGCGCCAGGCGCGACACGACCACGAGGCGGATTGGCGGGGTCAAAGGCTTGGCATCCAGCTCCGGCAACGCCACCGTGTGAACGCCGTACGGAATGATCGTGACGTCCCGAACCCCGTGCCGGCGCAGGATGTCGCGCGCGGCCTGATTCGCCGTCCAGAACGGAATCCGCCGATACAACCAGTGCGTCCACCGTTCCTGCCATCGCCCGATGACATTCAAAGGCCAGGAGTAAAAGGCGTTCCAGATCGGGCCGAGCACCTCGTGAATGTACGCGACGCACTGCGTGCGGCACCACCAGGGGGCGTACCAGGGAATTCCGTGATGCTGGTCTATCACCAGATCGAAGCGCGCCTGGCGCCGATACCACTGCCGCGCCGCCCAAACCGAAGTGCCAATCCCGCCGCCGCGCACGATCCGGACGCCTTCGATCGCGTCTTCATCCGCAGCGCCCTCGAAGTGGTTGGAGAACCACCAGACATCGTGCCCGCGTCGGGCCAGCGCGGTGAGGTATCCCAGAGTGACACGTTCGGCGCCGCCCGCGAGGGGATTGCGCGGGTCACGCCAGTTCAACATCAGGAAACGCATCGCGAGACGAGCCAAACAAATTCCGGCTTGCCTGACAAATCAGCAGATTGGACAGTGCGGCGCTCGTGATCATCCATAAACTCATCGCGCATCATCTCCGCCATCGCGACGACGCGGGATTTTACCACTTGCAGGCCCGGGACGCAATTCGCTGGATGGAAAAGAACGGCGTCGCGCTGAATGGCAATCTCAAAGCGCTGGACCTGGGCGCGGGCCACGGCATTTTCGGCGCAGAGCTCCAACGGCGCGGCTGCGAAGTTGTTTTCGCGGACGAATCGAATTACTTGAGCCCGGAGCTGGCCTCCGCGCCGTTCATTCAGATCAATCTGGACCGCGACGAGGTGGCCAAACTCGGCCGCTACGATCTGGTCGTGTGCTCGAATGTTCTGGAACATCTCGCCCGGCCATTCGCCTTCATCGCGTCGCTCGCCAAAATGCTCAACCCGTCGGGCACGCTTTACTTGAGCTGGACGAATTGGCTTTCGCCGTGGGGCGGCCACGACTTTTCCCCGTTCCATTATCTGGGCGCGCGCCGCGGCCATTTGATTTTCGACAAATTGATCAAGCGAAAGCGCATTCACACGCCGTTTGAAACTCTCTACCCGACCTCCATCGGGCGAATGCTGGAGGCTTTCCGGCGGCAACCTGGAATTCAGGTGATGAAGGTTGCTCCCCGCTACTATCCGGAATTTTCCTTCATCACCGCGATCCCGTTGCTGCGCGAATTCCTGACGTGGAACTGCGCGGTGCTGATCAAACAACGCGAGCCTGCTCACGGGCCATGAACCAAAGACCGTGCGGACCGCAGCCTTTAGGCTGCTTCCGGCCTCGCTCCGGAGTTTGGCGCCGAAGCGGCCTAAAGGCCACGGTCCGAAGAGACGGTTCCTGGGAAGGTTGGACACCGCCTACTGCGCGGCGAACTCCGCGACCAGGAGGGCGTTGGCGTAAGGGAAGGGCCGGCGGTATTGCCTTTGGCACGCCTCGGTTCGCTCGGCAGGCTGCCAGGCCAGAAACTCTGTGCGCACGAAATAAAACTCACGGCTCGCGCCCAGCGTCTGTTCGCAAATCAATCGGTCGAGGAAAGGATTGTAGCCGATCGGCGCCGTAATCACGAGTTTCCCTTCGGCGGCCAAGATGGTTCTGCACGCGGCGAGCGCGGCGCGGATTTTTTGATCCGACGGCGTCGAAGCTTCGTCATCGAAACCGATGTGCTCGAACGTCGAGAGCGAGAGCATCAGGTCGTACGGTTGGTCCGGCTTGAAATCGACGATGTCCTGGTTAATCACGCCTTCCCCCTTTTCAAATTTGTCCAGAACGTCGTGCCGAACGGGACCGTAATGGGACAAGACATTGCCGACTTCCAGCACGCGACCTTTACGGAACTGTTCCAAATAGAAGCGCCCCACCGGCACTTCGAGGCAGCGCTCGCAAGCCCAGGTCATGTTGTAGCGGTGGTAAAAGTATTCGAGCTCGGAGCTCTGGAATGAAAACTTCTTCCGGGCGAGAAACGGAATAATGACCGGGGCGAGCAACAGCCTCATCGGCTTCCTGAGCATCTCCGCCACGCCGAAGCGGTTGGCGAACCAGACGAACTTGGAGAGCTTGCTATTGTAGAGGTGTTGGCTCATGGCCGAGCGCACTATGGCCAGCGACCTGCCGTGTCGTCAATGGCGCCTGCTCCGCCTTGGCAACCCCTCAGTTCACGACGGTGGGGCGAGGCTCCCGCCGAGCCTTTCGTCGATGGTACTGGCTCGGCAGGAGTCCCGCCTCACCTTTGACTGAGGGGACCCGCCCTGGAAATTGCTGCGAATACGGCGCGTCTTTCGGAATTCGCGATAATTCGTGAAATTCGTGTCCACATTTGGATTGGTTGTGCGAATGCGAGTCCCTTCTCCTTTTTGCTCGGAATTGGACTCCGGTGCATTCGACTCCAGGACGAAAAAATCTGGCTTCTTCAAGAGGATTTCCGCAAACATCCCCCCGAACTGACGCGCGTCGTCTAATCGAACAATGAAAGCGAAAATTGTCATTACGCCCAAGAAGGCCGTGCTCGATCCCCAAGGGAAAGCCGTGCAAAACGCGCTCGAACATATGGGCTACAAAGGCATCCAGGCCGTCCACGTCGGCAAATACCTCGAAGTCGAAATCACCGGGGACAAAGAAAACGCCCGCAAACAGATCGACGAAGCCTGCCACAAACTGCTGAGCAATCCGGTGATTGAGGACTATCAACTGGAGATTGTTGAGTAACGCGTAATTCGTAAACCGTGATGCGTGATAGATTAACGGAGCCAGCCTTCAGGATGTTACGCATTACGATTTACGGACTTGGCCCACTGACCACTGGCAACTGACCACTGCCCAATGCACTTCGCCGTCCTCCAATTCCCCGCTTCCAACTGCGACCAGGATGCCATCCACGCGATCCAGATCACGGGCCACTCGGCCCGGTTCGTGTGGCACAAGGAGAAGTCGCTCGGCAACGCCGATGCGGTGATCGTGCCCGGCGGCTTCAGTTACGGGGATTACTTGCGGTGCGGGGCGATCGCGCGCTTCAGCCCCGTCATGCAAACGGTCCAGGAATTCGCGGCCAACGGCGGACTCGTGCTCGGCATCTGCAATGGCTTTCAAATCCTGTGCGAAGCCGGCTTGCTGCCCGGCGCGTTGATCCGCAACCGTTCCCTTCAGTTTCGCTGCGAGCACGTGTATTTGAAGACGCTGACCCTGGATTCGCCGTTCTCGAATCGGATTCCAGCCGGAACGTTCCTGCGCATCCCCATCGCGCACGGCGAAGGCTGTTACTTTGCGGACGACGCCACTTTGGCCCGGCTGAAAGCGAACAACCAGATTCTCTGGCGCTATTGCAGCGCCGGCGGTGAAGTCACGGAGCAGGCCAATCCCAACGGTTCGTTATGGAACATCGCCGGGATCTGCAGCGAGCGCCGCAACGTGGGCGCCCTCATGCCCCACCCGGAACGCGCCTGCGAACCGCTCCTCGGCAGCGCGGATGGACGGCTGATTTTCGAGAGCATGATTTGCGCTTTCCTCAATAATTCTGCCACCCGGGCAGATTTGGCGACGAGCCTCGGTCACACGGCGCAATGACGAATCACAACGGGTTTCATAATCATCAGCCCGGAACCTTTTTCCAATCGGCGGCGGTTTGGCAACACAGAATCACAGCAATTCTCGGCCGCTTCCATGGGTAGGGCGAGCCTGTCCTCAGCGAGCCGGATCGGACGTGTTGCAAGCTCATCGAGCGGCTCGCCGGGACGGACTCGCCCTACCGAACTCAAACTGAGAGTTGTCACCAACATGTTGGTCGGTTGTGGCAGTCGCGGGACTGAATCACCGTCGGCCACTCCGCAGTTCCGGTAAAATCACGTCCTTGATCGCATGATGCGAGATCATGTGGCTCGGCGCGACTTCGTCGATCTCCAGTCGAAATGAGCTGCGGCCCATTTTCTCAAGCGCATCGCGCACGTTGCGTTCGTACGCCCGCATCGCTTCGGCGTACGGCAGGCCGGCGGACTTCGCATCGTGCTGCTTCTCGCCGAAGCAACAATCATCCCGACGCACCAGGATTTGCACCTGCTTACGGCCGCGTCCATGTGCGCCCAGGATGTAGAGATCCGGATAACCGGCCAGGCGATAGAACGTCGGCTCGAATTGTTCGCGGTCGCCGACGGATCCGTCGTAGCGCAGGTACAGCGGAATCGTTCCCGCCACTGGAAAACTGCAGCGAATCGTCGGATCAATTGCGGCATAGACCGTCGTCGTCCAGCCGCCGCCGGAAAGTCCGGTCATGTGGAAGGCGCGATAATTCGGGAAGCGGTCCGCACGGCTGCGTGTGTTGAGGTAATTCAAGCTGATCGCGGTTGGCTCCAGGAAATATTTGATCGGGCTGCCGACGGTGTTGGTCAGGAACATGGCGTCGTGGCCGCCTGTGCAATCCCCCGGCCGCATGTGCGGCATGAACACGCCCAGCACGCCGTACCCCTCGCGCAACAGCGCGCGAATGGTGCGTTGCATCCCGTAGCCGACGTCTGCCGGCGAAGGATCGTCGTCCAAGGTGCAAGCATGGCCGTGGTGCACCACGACCAGTTCACGATTCGGTTGCCTCGGGATGAAGTGATACGCGAGCCCCTGCAAGCCGGGCGCCATGTCGATGCGCAATTCGTCCGCGCGGGCGAGATGGTCAAGCTGTTTGACCGGGCCGGCCACGTTCGTGAGAACAACGTCGGGCAACCGGCGTTTGGGAAAACCTTCCTTGCCCCAGAGGTAGTGAATCAGCGCGCGGCGCTTCTCCGCGATCTCGTGGGTGGAATGAAGCGTGATCGATCGGTCATCGAGGAGTTGCGCTCCGGGAGCACCGGTGGCGGATATGGCCAGGAAAAGAGTCCAGAACAGAGGTAAGCTGGGCGAGCAGGGCATGTTCATTTCCGGCGCAGCTTACGGCATGGCCAGGCGGCGAGGAACAAATCATTTCCTGGAGTTCAGGCGGAGGAGGAGAACCACGAGGATGGACGGGTGGCGGATGGAGGGTGGACCGAGGAGGTCGATGGGAAGCTTGGATCGCGGGCTTTTGGGATACGACGGAAACGCCTTCACCACGCTCGATCCTCGGGACAGTCCGATCGGAGAGCGTGTCTTCGCGCTGATGGTGGATGAAGACGATTCGCTTTAGGGTCTGTGCAAAAATAACTTCCGGTTTTGGCGGGAGCGCCGCCTGGCCGGATGCAAGACGCGAGGAGGGAGCATCCCCGTTTTGGGGCTGTGACCGACGAGCAACGCCGCAGCCGGCCAGGCGCCGCCCCGCCCCGGAGGGCTGGGGCGATTTCGTTTTCTGGCTTCGTTTCTCCTCAGTCGCAGAGCCCTGACTATGCTCCTTCGTCGTGCCTCGCCCGAAAGCGAAATCGCCTCCAGCAAAACCGGAATTTATTTTTGCACAGACCCTTATCTGGCGATGGTCGGAGACATGGTGCGCGAGCGAGCCGAGCAACCGAGGGCGGTCGAGATGCTGGCCGGTCGCTTACTGTGCAGACCGTGGGATTGACGACAGATCGACCGGAGAACCGTAGCGCAGATTTTCAATCTGCGGTATCGCCGATTTCCAATCGGCCGGGCGCCGGCAAGTCCCAGCGTGCTCGGACTGGGAGACGCCCCGCAGAATACAATTCTGCGATACGGCAGAGTGCAACTCTGCGCTACGAGCTTTGTCGTCCATCCCGCGGACCAAGCAGTATCTTCGATGGCATTGGCTCGGCAGGATCAAGCAATGGGTCGATCCGCGCACGACGCCAACGCTCCGGAAAGGCCAGTTCATTCCGCTGGGCGTCAGTTCACCGAACAACCCGGACGTCCAGTGGCTGCAGGAACGCTCCAGCACGCTGAAAAACTGAAATTGAGACCTTCGAGCAGACACGTCACATTGGGGTCAAATGGAAAAAGCCAGTGTGAGTGAAACGTCGCAATACCTCCATTCTGTCCCCAACACCGCCGCCATCGAAACGCCGAAGCTCGTCCAGATCATCGTCCACGATGCGGTCAAGGCCGGCGCCAGCGACATCCACATCGAACCGTGGGAAAAATCGGTCGTCGTGCGGCTCCGGCTCATGGGCGTGCTGACCGAGTTGGTCCATTTGCCGTCGGAGTTGCTGGACCGGATTTCGGGCCGGCTCAAAGTCATGGCCAATCTGGTGAGTTACCAGACGGACCTGCCGCAGGAAGGCCATGTTCCGGCCGGGCCCGACACCGCTGGCGTGGAACTTCGGATTTCAGTTTTTCCCACGGTACGCGGCGAGAAGATCGTGGTTCGAATTTTCGATCCGCGAAACCGCACCTTTGAATTGTCCACTCTGGGTTTCGAGGAAGAGACGCTCAAGGCGTTCGTTCATTTGATCGACCGGCCGAACGGCTTGATTCTGCTGACGGGGCCGACGGGTTCAGGAAAAACGACCGCGATCTACTCCGCGCTTTGTCATCTCGTGCATCGCGCCGGCCCGACGATCAGTATCAGCACGGTGGAAGATCCGGTTGAATTCAACCTGCCGATGATCAGCCAGGCGCAGATCAATCCCGCCCGCGAGTTCACTTATCCGATCGCGCTCCGCTCGTTGATGCGCCAGGACCCTCAAGTCATCATGATCGGCGAGATTCGCGACCCGGAAACGGCGGCGATTGCCGTGCAGGCCGGCCTGACCGGGCATCTGGTTATCTCGACGATCCACAGCGGCAGCACCGCGGGCGTGTTCGCGCGCCTGATCAACATGGACATCGAGCCGTTCCTGCTGGCGTCGAGCATCACCGGCGTGGTGGGATTGCGGCTGATTCGCAAGAACTGCCAGTATTGCGCTGCGCCGTACGAGCCGGATGCCGCGCTGTTACGGCTCGTGCCTGCGGAGACGGTTGAATCCGCTTATTTCCGGCGCGGAGCCGGGTGCTCCGAGTGCCTGCACACGGGTTACGGTGGGCGCACCGCGTTGACGGAGATGATGGTGGTCAACGAAACGCTCCGCGATGCCGTGATCCAAAAACTCCCAACGCGCTCTCTTCAGCAAGTTGTCGTGGACCAGGGCATGCACACGCTGTGGCACACGGGGCTGCGGCGTGTGATGAACGGGGAGTTGCCGCTGGAAGAACTTTTGCGTGTTGTTGCGCTGGAACAGTGACCCTGCGGCGCAGGATAGATTTCCTTCGCCCCGGTAGCGCAGAGTTGCACTCTGCCGTATCGCGGAATTGCATTCCGCCAGCGCGTTGCCGATTGCAAATCGGCGATACAGCAGACTACAAGTCTGCGCTACTCTGACTCGGGGAAGGTCACCACCACTTGTTCGTGATGTTCGGCGGGCCTTCGTAATCCCTGGGATTCGTTGGAAAGCGGAAATAATCGACGTGGTTGTCTCCGAACAGAATATTGTTCCGGGACTGGCCTTTGTAGTTGTGCCAGATGCTGCGCCGGTCGTTCTTGTCGCGGTTGAAAAACCAGTTCCAGTCTCCCATGAAAATCTTGGTCGAAGCGGCCAGGCTGACTTCGCTGGACTTCATCGGCGCCACGGCCGGATCGCGGGATTGGGAATCGCCGGTCAGATGTTTTGTGCGATAGGTATCGACCGCCCAAACGACCAGGTAACTGTTGCCATACCACGTGAAGCAGTTTTCCACGAACCGGTAGGAATCGCCCTTGTCCGCCGGGCACCGAAACGTTTGCGGGTGCCCCACAAAAGGATTCAACGGGCGCTGGTCAGCCGGCGTGAACGGCGCCGTGGATGAGCTCGCTCCGGCGTTGGTTCCTTGAATGCCGCCGACATCGCCCCAGCCTTTGTGCGCCGGATAACTGTCGTTGGAATCCTCCGCGTATAAGTGAAAACCGATGCCGATCTGGCGCAGATTGCTCACGCATTTGACCTGGTTCGCCTTGGCCTTGGCGCGGGACA
>VHCZ01000245.1 GCA_016871535.1 Verrucomicrobiota bacterium | reverse complement strand
TTTCCAACAAAGATTGGAACAGCGGCGGCAACACCGGCTTCGTGATCGCGACGGCCGGTGACGGGCGCCTCCAATGGAATTATCGTGTCACGGGCGGCGCGGCCCGGAAAGATTATGACGGTCCGGCCGGCTCGTTCACGGGCGGCGGCTGGCATCATGTGGTCGTGAGTTTCGCGCGCAATGGCGACGCCAAGGCTTACCTGGACGGGAAACTCGTGAACACCTCGGCAATCGGGCCGAGCACCGGAACGATCGACTCCGGATTGCCGGTCAACATTGGCCAGGACGGCACCGGAAAATACACGGACGGTGGCGCAGTCGGGATCGAAAACGGTCTGATCGACGACGTTGCCATTTGGCGTCGCATCTTGACCGAGGCGGAGGTTCAAAATATTTTCACTGCCGGCGGAAGCGGGACGAGTTTCGACGGAACCGGCGGCGGTCTGAGATTGGGAGCGACGCGCACCGCGACCGGCTTGAGTCTGAGCTGGTCAGGCGTGGCGGTTCTTGAGGCGGCGGACTCCGTGAACGGGCCTTGGCTGCCCGTGGTGAACGCCGTGAGTCCTTTCACTGTGCAACTGAGCGGGAGCGCGAAGTTCTACCGGTTGAAACAGTAAATCGGCTTGCCCTTCCCGTTTGAAGGGTCGCGGGTTTTGGTGATGTGAACCGTGTGTCATCCCAAAACCCGCTTTTTTTTTCGAAGACTCAGCTTTGCAATGGCACGTTCGTAACAGGAGGAAACATTCCCCTGGCAACTCGTTTGGCTTTTTGTGTTTGGTGTGTTTGGTGTGCCTAACTGCTTCTTCCAGGTTCAACGGCTCTCACTTCTCGCTGGAAACTTTTGGTTGAAGTCGCGAATCCGTTTGCGCGCCTCGGCAAGCTGATCCGAATTCATCCGGCGTCCCAAGCTGTCTCTCGCGCTCGCGGCATCCTTGAGTCCACGCTCCGCCGCCAGGCTGTGCCACTTGTAGGCCTCGGCTAGATCGGGCGCCACGTCCTTGCCGCGCTCGTAGCGTTCAGCCAGGTTGTAACGCGCCAGCGCGTCTCCCTGCTCGGCCGCGCGCTCGTACCAGCGCAACGCCTCTTTCGGATCCCTGGGCACGCCCCGCCCCAAACCGTACATGCTCGCGAGAGTGTATTGGGCATCAGCGCTCCCGTTCTCCGCGGCCTGACGATACCATCGCGCCGCTTCCGCTTCGTCCTGGGGGACTCCCTGGCCGATGTCGTGGAGCACGCCGAGATTGTATTGCGCGCGAGCCAGGCCCTGGTCTGCGGCCTTGCGATACCATCTGATCGCTTCCGCGAAATCCCGTTTGACTTGCTTGCCTTCGGCGTAAAGTTCGCCCACCAAATTCTGCGCCTGAGCCTCGCCGGCCTCGGCCCGAGCTTGGGTCTGGTTGAAATCGGGCCGCGGCTCGGCCGGTTGAGCCGGCCCGCCGTCTCCGGGTTCACGATACCACAACACCGCCATGACCAACCCGCCTGCGATCAAAAGACACAGGACCGAAATCCCGACCAGGTTTTTCCAGGAGCGCCGCATATCCTTCAGCTAATCGAGCAGGCGCTTCGTGTCCACGAAATTTCAACAGCCGGGGAACGAACGGAAAAGGACGCGAAGGGACGGATGCCGCGCGAGCCGGGCGTCATTGAGTCTGACCTTCGCGGTTTCGCATCAATCCCCGTTCCAGTTGAACCACTCGGGAATTGCGCATCGTGTCTTGCTCTCGTTTCCATCGAAAGATACGGTTCCGCCGTCGTGCGCAGCGCCCTTTGTCCCATGAACCTGGTAGGGCGAGCCTGTCCCCAGCGAGCCGATCCGGACGCGTTCCAAGCACGTGCAGCGGCTCGCCGGGACGGACTCGCCCTACCCGGTTCATGGGGCGAGAGCATGGTAATCAGACCAAGGAAACTTCCCCTCTCGCGCTCAACATGACCACTGCCCCCAGGCTCATTGGGAACAACGCGGCTTACGAACGCTGGCGCTGGCAGATCTTCGCCATCACCTGGCTGGCTTACGCCGGCTTTTATCTCACGCGCAAATCCTTTGCTGTGGCCAAAATCGAAATGGGCAAGCCAACTGGCCTCGGATTGACCGATTCGCAAATGTCCTGGATCGACGGCAGCTTTTTGGCGGCGTATGCCTTCGGCCAATTCTTCGCCGGCGTGGGCGGGGATCGACTCGGCACCCGCCGTGTGATCCTGGCCGGCATGCTCGGCTCGGTGTTGGTGGCGTTGTGCATGGGGGCGACTTCGCTGGTGGTGCCACTCATCCTTTTCTCGGGGCTCCAGGGATTGTGTCAATCCACGGGATGGGCCCCGCTCACGAAGAACATTGGCAGCTTTTTTTCGCAACCGGAACGGGGAACGGTCATGGGCCTCTGGTGCACCAACTACGCGGTCGGTGGTTTCCTGGCGTCGATTTTTGCCGGATACGCGGGCGGTTTGCTCGGCTGGCGGTATGCGTTCTACCTCCCGGCTGTGGCGCTGGCCGTGATCTGGCTGCTGTTTTTCTGGCTGCAGCGCAATCGCCCCGAAGACGTCGGCCTGCCGCCGATCGAGCAATATCATCAGCAATCAGGACCTCAGACCGCCCCGTTAGCTGCAGAGGCCGAAGAAGCGGACGGCTCGTGGCGGGCCGTCGTAACGGTTTTGAAGCAGCCGATGGTGCTGCTGCTGTCGGCGGTCTATTTCTTCATGAAACCGACCCGTTACGCCATTCTGTTCTGGGCGCCAAAATATTTGAGTGACCGGCTCGGCACCAACATGGCGCAGTCCGGAGCGCTGGGCAGTTTGTTTGAGTTGGCCGGACCGCTCAGCGCCTTGTTGGCCGGGGTGATTTCTGACAAGTTGCTCGGCTCCCGCCGCAATCCGATTTCGGTGGTATGCCTCATCACCTCGGCGATTCTCGTTTTCTTCCTGGACAAACTTCCAGCCACCAAACTCATGCTCGGCACTTGCCTTTTCCTGATTGGCTTCGCGCTGTACGCGCCGGACACACTTGTCAGCGGCACCTCCGCAATTGATTTTGGGACGAAAAAAGGCGCTTCGACGGCGGTCGGGTTGATCAACTGCTGCGGGTCCATCGGCGCGATTGTGGGCGGCACCATCCCGGGTTTTTTCCACGATCGCTGGGGATGGAACGGCGTCTTCGTGGCTCTATCGGTCTCCTTGCTCATCGCAGGCCTCCTGCTCGTGCCCAAATGGAATGCGGTGCCGAATAGCCGTTGAATTTTTTCCAACAGGAGGTAACAGAAATAACAGAGTTCTGAGTTTCTTTCCCTCTGTTATCTCTGTTGCCTCCTGTTGAACCCCATTTCCACTCGGAATCACCCCCGCTTCAATTGGTCTGCGATGGGCCGCGGCATCCAGGGCGCCGCAATGCCCAGATCGGCCAGCACGACTTGAGCGCAGTTGTAGCCGGGCAAACCGGTGATGTTGCCGCCGGGATGGCACGATGAACCGCACAGATAAAGCCCCTTCAGAATCCCACGATAATGGCCCGCGCCCGCGAAGGGCCGATGAAAACCGACCTGCCCGTTGTTGAACGCGCCCACCAGCAGATCGCCGTGCTTCATGTTCGGCAGCGTGCGTTCGACATCGAGCGGACTTGCGGTGAAGGCCGCCAGCGTCGCCGATTCTATGTTCGGCGCGTATTCGCTCCACTTTCGCAAAAGAACACGTCCATGTTCCTCCTTGGCCCGGTCCCAATTCTGCGGATCGCCTTCGAGGCGATAAGGAGTCTTCTCCCACATAAAGGCGGTATGGCGCCCTGGCGGAGCCTGGGAAGCGTCGAAACGCGTCGGGCACGTGCCCCACATGACGGTCGGCGGGATGGCGCCCGCTTCGTGGTGACCCACGATGTCCTCAAACTGTTCGGGACGGTCCAGGCCCAGAATGACCATGAACGCGTCCTTCAGTTCAGGGCAACGCTCTGCGGCCTGATACTGCGGGGCTTCGCGCAAATTGACATTCAAGGCAAAGAGCGGCGCGATGAGGTTGTATTGAAAGTTGCGCGCTTTCTCCGCAACAGGGGCGGGCAATTGATCTGGCTCGATCAAGTCTAGAAAGGTCTGGTGCGGGTTCAACCCGGACGCCACCAACCGCCGCGCGCGGACGAACGCGCCGTCCGTCGTTTCGACTCCGATGACGCATCCGTCCTCGATCCGAATCTGCCTGGGAGTCGTGCGAAGCGCGATTTCTCCCCCCGCTTCGCGCACGGCCGCGATCAGAGCATCGGCCAGACGCCTGACCCCGCCCACGCACATCTGTGCCATCCGGCCGCTGGCCAGCAACGCCGGAATATGATGTCCGAAGCCGCGGCAGCGCAGATCGACTTCGCGCAGGCCGTTGAAGAAAAGCAGTCCGGCCTGAATCGCCGGATGTTCGAACTCCTGGCGCACGAATTCGAGGGGCGAAAGTTCGCTCACTTTGAGAAGCACCCTTCCCTCCTCGGTCTCCGACAACAAAGCGCGCCGCTGATCCAAAGGGAGCGGCGGCGCCTGGGCCTCCGGAACGAGAATATTCTGCACGATGGGGCGGAATCGCTCGCACCAACGTTGGAGGGCGCCGGCGTCGCGGCGGCTGAATTGAGCGAAGGACTCGACCGTTTTCTCGAATTGCGTCCACCACTCCAAAGCGCGTCCATCCGCTGTGATCAGGGCGACGTTCAACTCTGGCTCAAGATACTCGGCGCCGTGCTGGCGGAGATTCAGATCGCTGTACCACGGGAGCCGCGTCAACCCCCGATGATAAAAGGAATGCGTGTTGTGGAAGAAACCGGAGCCGACTGGGTTCTCGACTGTCTCCAGCCCGCCGCCCGCTACGGCGCGCGGCTCGAGGCAAACCGTGCTCAGCCCGGAGCGCCCCAGATACGCCTGTAGAATGAGGCTGTTGTGCCCGGACCCCAGGATGACCGCATCATAGACATCGCGCATGAGGTCTGGAGTCTATCGAACCCTTCATCTGAAACCCAAGATCGAAGAGTTTGCTCATCGGATTGGATTCTGGACCTTGCTCAAGCCGGTCGCGATCTGGGGCATTGCCCTCATGATTGCCAAGGGACAGCCGCATCATTTCTTTGACCTGGAGGACTGCTGGGTCTGGATTCCTTTCCTTCGTTGGAAGGCCATCCAAAGCTGGGCGCTTCGTGGGAAGGCTTCGCGCTCGAACAAGTGCTGCGGTTGACCGGAGACCGCGACGCATATTTTTGGGCGACCCACGCTGGCGCGGAGCTCGATCTGCTGATCACCTGGAAAGCCAAACGCTACGGTTTCGAGTTCAAGTATGGCGACGCGCCGGCTCTTTCCAAATCGATGCACGTCGCCTTGAGCGACCTCAAACTGGAGCAACTGTTTGTCGTCTATCCGGGGCCGCAATCCTACCGGCTGCACGAACATGTAGAAATGCTCTCCATCACCTGATGCGAAGACGACCAGGCCGATCAAGCACGCCCAGCGAGCGTTTTGGTTCGATGCTCAGCGGGTCGTGGGCGGAGATTGGGGAGCCACCGAGCTGGCGATTTTTCGGCAAGTCAACTGGAGCCGGGGGTCGCCTGTTTTCGGATCGAATGCCGCGGGACAAAGCAGATGCGCGCGCGCGCAGAGCCGGGCGGCCTCCTGGATTTGACCGGCGCGCCAGTAGATTTCGATCAAACGCGCCAGCACTGCGGCGACGGCGTCGGGATCAAGGCGCGCCAAATCTTCAGCCTTGTGGCTGGCGGTGGGACTTAGTGGTCCATTTCATAAATACGCTCACGTTCGCGGCAAGGGATTTTTCGGCCAGACGAGGCGCGAGCGACGAGCATATCCCGAAGTGGATCTGTAAGGAGCAAGCAACGAAGTCTGGCGAAAAAGAACTGCCGCCCTTCGGGTTGCGCCGAATTTTGCCTGGAGCTGCGTTGCTCCTCGGTCACAGCCCCACTGGCGGGGGATGCTCGCTCGTCGCGCCTTGCCCCAGGCCAAATTGGGCGCAACGAACGTGAGCGTATTTACGAAACGGACCACTTAGGTATTTGGCGCCGAGTTCGAAGCAGGTTCGGTCGTCGCCTCGATCCCAGGCCAGTTCGGCCCAATGGAGTTCGTACGTGGCTCGGTTCGTTGGGTCGTGTTGGATCAAGCGGTTGAGAACCGTTTCCAGTTCCTTCGTCCACGGGAGAAAAAAAACCGAACGTCGGCTGCGGTAAGTTTCCAGGAGCCACTTTTCGTACGTGCGCAGGAGATCCGGATCGGCTTGCGCAATGTCCAGAATCTGGCTCTGGAAAAGCGTGAATCGCAGAACCTGCACTTCGGATTTCTCGGCCGGGTCGTTCACGAGCGCGGAGATTTCCAGCGGCAGATTCTCCTGGGGAAAATCCGCCCGCCACCTCTGCACGATGCTGGAAAAGAGCTCCGGAGGAAAAAGCCGGTGCGCGGCAAAAGCGTCCGCGAACGCCAGGAAATCTGCCGCCGTGAGCTTCTCCTGATTCAGATATTCGCCCAGCAACGTGCGCGGCCGTGGTGAAGTTCGATCATCCAGCATACGCCAGAAATCCGCCTTGCCACGGACAAAGAAGGCCTTCTGAGCCTGATACTCACATCGTAAGTGCGGTCCGCGAGTTTGAGAAACGTCTTGGCGTCTTCGACCACAATTCGCTCTGCGTGCCTTCGATCCCGTTGCGATGTTTCATTTGTTGGGTAAAGGCCTCCGTCTTTTGTTCCTGCCGCCGCGCCTGCAGCGCGCTGTGGTGTTGGCCTACGACAAGGCTCCGATGCTTCTGCCCGGGCCCCACGCAACGCTCCCGCAACGGACAATCCGCGCACTGCGTGCTCCATTCCAACCGATAGGTCACTTTGCCGGTGGCTTGTTCTTCCAAACGACTGCATTGAGTGTTTTCCTTGCCGGCCGGACAAATGGCTTTGCGCTGCTCCACCTCGATCTGGAAGTCTTCGGTCGTATAGCGTCCACCGTTGTTGTGCGGCGCCCTGGCCGCCGGACCGATCACGCTTCGCCCCTCCGCCTGGGCCTCCGCCAGTTCCTCGGCCAGCTTGTCGGCCCGCCCAGCGTTGGCCCGTTCCAGAACCCGTTGCAGAAACCGGTCATAGTCGGCTTCCGAAGCGAAGTCCCGGCTCCCGCGCAACAGCAGATGCTGCGTTAGCCGGCGCTTCAAATGGCCGTTGCCCGATTCAACATCGCCGTTCTCGTTGGGACAGCCGATCCCAATCGTTTTAGGCACCAGTCCGTAATGGCCGCACACCGAAACAAATTCCGCGTTGAACTCGCGGCCTCCCTGGGCCCCGAGGCGATGAGTCGCCGCGCTCGAATGATCCACCCGCACTTCCTGGGGCGCCTGGCCCAGGCGGTGCAGGCTGGCCTGCAATCCCTGGCGCAGACTCAACAGCGACTCGGATCGGCAGCGCGTGGCCCATTGCCAGTTCGAATAGGGCAGCACCGTGTGACACAGCCAATGCGGATAGGGCACGCCGCTGATCGTCACGGCCAATTCGCTGGCGTGCGTCCAATCCAGTTGCAGGGGCCGACCGGGCTCCCAAGCTTGCGGAAAGAACACTTCCTTGTCCTCACCGTGTTGCAAGCGCCACAGGTGGACCCGCCGTTGAAAGGTGCGTTGATGCTTTTCCGAAATGCGACCGGGCGGCTGGCTTTGCAGATGTTCGAACAAGGCCTTGGCTTCCAACTCCGGAGCTTCTTTCAGGCGGGCTTCCGCCTGGGGCCAAATGTCCGCCAACGGGTCCGGGCGGGTGCGCCAGTGGTGTTTGGCCTGCAGGTGTTCAGGCGTTTGCCCGGCGTTCAAATACTTGCGTGCGGTGGGGGCGACTTACATCCGCCTTCAGCGCGCTTTGGCCTACGTTTCCAGTGCTTTGATACTCGTTCATCAGTCGTCGAAGACCGTCTTCCGCATAAACATGACGAAGACGAAACTTCAAGAAAACGAAGTCAGGGTATTTCTATGGTCAGATGTCGCTTCCAGACCACAGGTGTCGCTTAGCCCGACTTTCGCAACTGGAGGGTGTTTTTCGGTGTAAGCGGTTGATTTGCAGCCGAGGCAATTTCGGAGTCTTCACTACAGACTCGTGTTGGGTTCTCAGGATCGGATCCACTGGCCTTGGCTCGTCAAACGCGGCGGAGGCTGTTCGGGAAGCCGCCATCCCAGTTGCTGCAGCAGGATTTGTTGATCCTTCTCGGGTTGCGTGTAGCGCCGGAAGAGCAGCTCCTGGCCGGGCTGTTCGGTCGGAAAATACACGTCCATCAAAACCGGTCACCAGGTTGATGACCTGCGCCGTGCCGACTTTCACGACCAGCTCGCAGAACCGGAGGAAATTGCTGAGCTGGTGCGGCACTCGTATGTAGGGGTCTTCAACCGTGATCTCCTTCGCGCCCTTGAGGTAATCGCCGAACAATGATTCGTAGGTGAAACCCGTGTCGCCGTAGCCGATGCGGATGTGCTTTTCCTTGAGCGCCGGCACGGCAGGTGGCGGGGCGGCGGGGCGGCTGGTGTTGCTGGCAGGGGTGCGGTAGCAGGTGCTGCTGGCGTCGGCGCGGGAGCTGGGCGTGCTGGCGCGGGAGCAGCCGGCGGTGCTCCCGGTGATGCGCCTGTCGCTTTCATCCTTTCTGCCAACGTGCGTCGGCTGGGATTTTGCGTGGCCGGGGCATCCTTGGATTCGGCCGCCGCCCAACGCGAAAATCTGGAACGGATCGCGGCAGCGGTCTTCGTCCGTCTCCGGCTTGTGCGCAGGAACGTAAACGATCAGTTGCCGTTGCTGTTTCGCAGCCTTGCCGGGCTTGGCCAGTTTCAGCCACTCGTTCAGTGCCTGCTCGCGGGCGGTGATAATGGATTCGCCGGCATCAATGACTAAGTGGTCCGTTTCGTAAATACGCTCACGTTCGTTGCGCCCAATTTGGCCTGGGGCAAGGCGCGACGAGCGAGCATCCCCCGCCAGTGGGGCTGTGACCGAGGAGCAACGCAGCCCCAGGCAAAATTC
>VHCZ01000244.1 GCA_016871535.1 Verrucomicrobiota bacterium | reverse complement strand
GTTGGTTGTTAGCTGTTCTTGAACAAACATATTTCAACCAATATTGACGGGCATTTCGAGCTTTTTTCTTTTTTCAAGCCAATAATCACGCTTGTTGCAGGGCTAGTGATGTGTCTCACAAGTGAGATGATCCCCACCCGGTGGTCGCCAAGCCTTGCTGGCTGCACTAGAATCGCGCTCTGAACTGCTCCAATGGAGCGCGGCCATCAAGCGCTTTGAACCTGATGGTCGGGCGAGCCTGTCCCCAGCGAGCCGGTCCAGACGTGTTCCTAGCACGTGGAGCGGCTCGCCGGGACGGACTCGCCCTACCATCAGGTTCATGGCTTAGATCCGCGTTGCCCTTGGCCGTGCTTCTCCTCGTCGGCTGGCCGCTCCGTGCCTTCGTCGTCAACACGGATTCGTCCGGACAGACCCGGCGCTGGCCGCTCCTCTCAGCCGAGACCGCGATTCACACGAACGTCATCAATCCATCCAGTCAAGCGATCCGCTACTTTCTGGGGACGGCGGCGTACTCCACCACCAACACCGCCGCCGAATTGACGGCGGTTCGCGTCAGCTTCGATCAATGGCAAAGCGTCCCCGGAACGAGCCTTCGATTCGAGGACGCCGGCCTCGTTTCATCGGAAGCCGACGTGAACCCGTCGGACAACTCAATCGGCTTGGGGCGCTCCAAGGCCGCGTCATCACGGACGGGAATGTCGTCTTTGGGGCGTGCGTGGTGGCTGAGGATGCCGCCGGCAACATTGTTTCCGGCACGGTCACGGAGCCGGATGGCCGTTATGTGCTTCCCGCTCTGGCGCCGGGAAACTACCAGGTGCGAGCGACCCCGCTTTACTCTCTGCTGGCCAATCCGGCGGTCCGGTTGGTCTCTGGGGCCGACATCGGGCGGCGCTTCGCGAATGCAGAAACGAGTTTTCTTCCCACGGCCAACAAAACGACCGGCGTTGCTCCGGGGATCACCAACGAAGTTGATTTTAGCGTGCTGAAAGGGGAACCAGGGTTTCTAATCGCCCGTCTGCGTCCGGCAGCCCGGGAGCAGGATGAGCTGGCGGCGATTAACTCACCGGCCATGATCCGCGTGGGGCAGGGCAATCTGGTCATCGGCGTGTATTCGCCTGGTTTTCCATCGACCGGCGCCACGCTCACCGTCACCGGCGGCGGTTTGATGCTGGGGCCGGCCAGCTTTGTTCGCGACGCGTTCCCAAATGTCCGCCCCAGCCTGAATCTCCTCTCCATCGCGATCAGCGTGGACCGCAATGCCACGCCGGGTTTGCGCAGTTTCATTGTGCAGCAGGGCACGAACATCGCTTACGCGAATGGCTTTCTGGAAATCTTGCCCGCTTTTTCGGACGACAACTTCGACGGCCTGGACGATTCGTTTCAGCGGCGGTATTTCCCGCGCTTCACCGCCGCCGAAGCCGCACCCTCCGCGGATCCGGACGGAGATAACTTCAGCAATAATCGTGAATGGGTCGCGGGGACCGATCCAACCAACCGGCTCTCCGTGCTTCGAATTGAACGTGCCAGCGTCTCGGCGAACGGCACGACGATTGTCTGGCAGAGCGTGGCGGGGAAGCGCTACCAGGTGTTCAGGAACCTGGAGTTGGAGAAAGGCGCTTGGGAACCAGTCGGGGCGGCGGTTATGGCAGCAGGCCCGTCGGCGCAATTCTTGGATTCGTCCAGCGCGATCGGAGCAAGGTTTTACCGTGTGCAGGTGAGGCCATGACTCTTTAATCGTAAAAGTCGCAGCGCGCGGACGCAACCGAAGTCGTTAAGAAAACGGATGCGTGACCTACTTTTGGATTCGCTCCAAGGCTTGTTCGGCCTTGGCGCGGACTTGCGCGTCCGGGTCTTTCGCCAGCTCGCGCAATGGAGCGGCGGCGGGGTTCGCTTTCGGACCAAGGGCGCCCAGGGCAAGCGCCGCGGCGCCGCGAACTCCGGCGTCGGCATCCTTCAGACGGTCGATCAGGTGAGGCACGGCAACGGCGCTGGCCAAGCCGCCATTGCCCAAGCCGCTCGCGGCATTCGCCCGGACGTCGGGCTCCGGATCAGCCAGGGCACGGGTGAGCGCATCGATGACATTTTCCGCCGAAGGCCGAATTCGGCCCAGTGCTTCGGCAGCGTTTGCGCGCACGGCGGAACTGTCATCCTTGATTGCCTCGATCAGACCCGGGATCGCTTCCCGCGCCCAGGGTCCCATGCTCCCCAGGCATTTTGCCACGTTGAGGCGAACATAAGAGTCTCCGTGGTTCAGCTTCGGAAGGATTGCAGCCACGGTTGCCGGATGTCGGATATTGCTCAAAGTCTGGAAGGCGCTTTCGCGAATCTGGAGATTCTTGTCTGCGAGCGCTTCAATCAGTGCTGGCACAGCCGCGTCGGCCTCGGAAGCGGCGATTCCTAATCCATACATCGCGAGCAGCCGCGCCTGATTCTGGCCTTCCTTCAGCGCCTTCACCAATTCCGGAACTCCGGGCCGCCCGGTCCTTCCCAGCGCGCGGGCCGATTGCATGCAGACGGCCTGATTGGCGTCGCGGAGTGCTTTGCCCAAAACGGGAATGGCCGAAGTGGCTTTCTCGCCCATGATGGCCAGCGCGGTGGCGGCTCCCACCCTGAATTGTTCGGCTTCTTCGGGGCGCACGGTCTTGAAGAGCCCGATTCGCAAACTGTCCGGCAAATGCTGCGAAACCGCGAGCAGGGGCTTTTTGAAAATCGAGTCTTTCTGTTCCAGAGCCTCGATGAGATTGGGGACCGCCTGCGGACCGATTTGCCGGAACACATCTTCCGCGGGCTTGCGGTCGCCCGGCCCATTCAATTCGAGGGCCCAGGCAACGACCGGCTTGCCGCCCACCTTGATCTCGCGCACTTTCCGAAGCTGGACCATGAAGATCACGGCTGGAACGCCGAACACCAAGGCATACCCGATCAAGAATCGCAGTCGCATTAATCTTCTGGAGTGTAATCCCAACGCATCGAGAAGCGAAGCGGCGAAATTGGCGAAATTGCGTTCAATGCCAGCGATGCTCAGTTTGACTTGGCGAGCCTGTCCGCGGCGAGCCTCCTAAAACGTGTTCCCAATCAGCAATTCTTCCCATGAACCGGACGGTAGGACAGGTTCATGGGGCGAGAGCATGGCTCTGAAACCAAGCAGGCTGCCCATGAACCAGACGGTAGGGCGAGCCTGTCCCCAGCGAGCCGAGTCCAACGAGTTCCCGATACGTCGGACACGGCTCGCCGGGGACGGACTCGCCCTACCATTTAACCGATTTAACGATTTAACCTTGTAACGCTGTAACGATTCAACGGCTGCGGTTGCGGCTTCGGCGCACGTGTTCTATCCCCTGTTGAGGCTGGCGCATAACCTGCTAAAGAATTCGCCCGATGAAACGTGCAATGAGCAGTTTGGCTGGGTTAATGGGCTTCTTGGGAGCAACTTTGGCCGTTCCTGCGCAAGTATCCATCTCGGAGTTCATGGCCAATAACAACAAAACCCTCCGCGACCGCAACGGGGAGTACTCCGATTGGATCGAGATTCGCAACGCCGGCGGCGCGTCCGTCAATCTCTCCGGGTGGTATCTCACCGATTCGAGGAATGTTCCCGCCAAATGGCAATTCCCCGCCGTGACGCTGGCGCCCAACGGCTATCTTGTCGTTTTCGCCTCGGGAAAGGACCGCGCCGTGGCCGGATCGGAGTTGCACGCCAACTTCAGTCTCGACGCCGGAGGCGAGTATCTGGCGCTGGTGATGGCGGATGGCGTGACCGTGGCGTCGGAATTTAATGGGGACTTCCCGGAACAGTTCGCGGACATTTCTTACGGCGATTATCAAGGGACGAACTACTACTTTGCCAAACCGACTCCGGGAACGGCAAACGGCGGGGCCGGATTCATTGCGGGGGTCGCCGACACTAAATTCAGCCACGACCGTGGATTCTACGATGCGCCGTTTGATCTCACCATCCGCACGGCCACGGCGGACGCCCTCATCCGTTATACGCTCAACGGCCTGCCTCCTTCCTTGACGAACGGGATGGATTACACGGCTCCGATTCGGATCAGCGGCACGACGACGCTGCGCGCGGCGGCATTCAAGACGGGCCATCTCCCCTCGAACATCGACACGCAGACCTATATTTTCTTGGACGACGTGATTCGGCAGGCCTCGGACGGACAACCGCCTCAAGGCTGGCCGAGTTCCTGGGGCGCCAACGTCCGCGACTACGGGATGGACCCGGATGTCGTGAACAACCCGCTCTACAGCAGCACGATCAAGAACGACCTCAAATCGCTGCCCAGTTTCTCCATCGTCCTGGACTTGAAAGATCTGTTCGATCCAACGCGCGGCATTTACGCGAACGCAGGTCAGGAAGGCCGAGCCTGGGAACGCCCGACTTCCTTGGAGCTGATTTATCCCGACGGCAAGACCGGCTTCCAAATCAACGCCGGCATCCGAATTCGCGGCGGGTTCAGCCGCAGTTCGAATAATCCCAAGCACGCCTTCCGGTTTTTCTTTCGCGACGACTACGGCGCGCCGAAGCTGAAGTATCCGCTTTTCGGCGATGCGGGGACAGATTCGTTCGATAACATCGACCTGCGCACGTTCCAGAATTACTCGTGGAGTTTTCAGGGGGACGCCAATGGCGTTTTCCTGCGGGACCAGTTTTCCCGCGACGCGCAATTGGCCATGGGCCACCAGGGCGAGCGCGGCAATTTTTATCACCTTTACATCAACGGCCAGTACTGGGGCCTCTTCAACACTTGCGAACGCCCTGAAGCCTCTTATGGCGAAACCTACTTCGGCGGGAGGAAAGAAGACTATGACGTGATCAAAGTCGAGGCGGGCCCTTATGCGCTCGTTGCGACCGACGGCAACATGACCGCCTGGACGCAGCTCTACAACACCGTCAAGGCCGGCGTCACGGATGAGGTGTACTGGCGGATTCAAGGCCGGAATCCGGACGGCACGCGCAATCCCAATTACCCGGTCCTGCTCGATGTGCCGAACCTGATCGATTACATGCTCGTGATCCTCTACGGCGGAAACCTCGACGCGCCGATTTCAAATTTCCTGAGCAACACCAGCCCCAACAATTGGTACGGAATCCGGAATCGAAACGGCGCCGACGGCTTCCGGTTCTTCGCTCACGACGCTGAGCACACGCTCTTAAACATCAATCAGGATCGGACCGGACCGTATCCGGCCGGCGACAGTTCGGTCACCAAGAGCAGCCCGCAGTGGATTTGGCAAAAGCTCCAGGCCAGCGCCGAATTTCGCATGCTGATGGCGGACCACATTCATCGCCATTTTTTCAACCGCGGCGTGCTCACGCCCGAAACCGCGCGCGCGATGTTCCTGGCGCGAAAGGCCGAGATCGACAGCGCGGTCGTTGGGGAGTCGGCGCGCTGGGGCGACGCGAAACGGCCCACGTCTCCGCTCACCCGCAACGCCCATTGGGCGCCCGCGATCAACAACATCCTGAACAATTATTTGCCCCGGCGCACCGGGATCGTGCTGAATCAGCTCAAGGCCAAGAATCTTTATCCGAACGTCGCCGCGCCGTCGTTCAGCCAGCACGGGGGTGGTATTCAGCGCGGGTTCACCCTCGTGATCAGCGCGCCGGCCGGGACGATTTACCACACGCGCGACGGGAGCGATCCGCGCCTCATCGGCGGCGCGGTTTCTTCTTCGGCTTCCGTCTATAACGCGCCGCTGGCATTGAACGAGAGCGTTCACATCAAGTCGCGCGCCTTGAGCGGCGGCGTCTGGAGCGCGCTGAACGAAGCGCCGTTCGTCGTCATCCAGAATTTCACCGACTTGCTCATCACGGAGATCATGTACAATCCGCCCGGCCAGGACGGCGTCGATGGCGATGAATTCGAGTTCATCGAACTGAAGAATGTTTCCAATGTCGAACGCGACCTGAGCGGAATCCATTTCACCGACGGCGTCGTCTATGCGTTCCCGAGCGGGACCAAACTGGGTCCCGGTCAATTCGCCGTGCTGGTCAGCAATCCAATCGAGTTTCAGAAGAAATATCCGGGGGTTCGCGTCACCGGGACCTACAGCGGACGGTTATCCAACGGCGGCGAGACGTTGACGCTGGTCCATGCGGCCGGCGCGCCAATCACGTCGATGGCCTATGGCGATCAAGCGCCGTGGCCCGGCACTTCGGACGGGGCTGGATTCTCCCTGGCCCCGGTGAACCCGAACTTGAATCCCGACGCCAACGACGCCGCCAATTGGCGCACCAGCACGCGGCCCGGCGGTTCCCCTGGCGCAGACGATCCCGCCACGTCGATCAATCCGGTCTTGATCAACGAAGTGCTCACCCACACCGATCTGCCCGCCAAGGACGCCATCGAGCTTTACAATCCGAACACGTCCGCCGTCGATATCAGCCACTGGTATCTGACTGACCGCCGGATGACGCCGAAAAAGTTCCGCATTCCAGCGGGCACAGTGATTCCGGCGCGAGGCTATCTGGTGTTCAACGAAGACCAGTTCAATCGCACGCCCGGCGTTGAACCCAGTTTCAATCTCAGCTCCCACGGCGAGGAAGTTTATCTCTATTCAGCCGACAGCGCCGGCAACTTGACTGGCTTCAGCGACGGTTTTGGTTTTGGCGCGGCGCGGAACAGCGTGACCTTTGGCCGATTCACGAACAGCGTAGGTGAAGTTCATTATCCGGCCCAACTTGCCAACACGCTGGGCGCGGCCAACGCCGGCCCCAGCACCGGCCCCGTTGTGATCAGCGAAGTTCATTTCCAGCCCGCGCCGGACGGAGATGAGTTTATCGAACTCAAGAACATCACCGCCAGCGCCGTGAGACTTTACGATCCGGCCCACGCCACCAACACGTGGAGACTCAACGGCGTCGGCTTTGATTTCCCAGTCAACACGGAAATTCGCGCGAACGGTCTGGCGCTTGTGGTCGCCACGGATCCCGGCGTGTTTCGGAGCAAATACGGCGTCCCGTCGAGTGTGGCGATTTTCGGCCCCTTCGCCGGCAGTTTGCAGGATAGCGGTGAACTGCTCCAGCTTCAGATGCCGGACGAACCGGATGTCGAATTGAACGGCCAGGTCGTCGTCCCCTACATCGACATCGACGCCGTGCGTTACAACGACAAAGCGCCGTGGCCAACCAACGCCGCCGGGTTTGGGCCATCGTTGGAACGGATCAACGTGGCGGCTTACGGCAACGATCCCGCTAACTGGCGCGCCAGTCCCGGCCCGCCATCGCCAGGCGCGGAGATTGGCGGCAACCGCGCTCCGCAAGTGAACGCGGGCGCCGATCTCAGCTTTCAATCCGGGAACTTTCCCTTCACCGCAAACCTGAACGGCTCGGTGAAGGATGACGGCTTGCCCAATCCGCCGAACACGCTTTCCCCCACGTGGACCCAGGTGAGCGGCCCTGGCCCAGTCACGTTTGCGAACACGAGGCAATTGAACACGACCGCGAGTTTTCCGGGGATCGGCACGTATGTGCTGCGCCTTACCGCCACTGACAGCGCGCTCGACGCGAGCGATGAACTGACCGTGACGCTCGAACGGCCTCCGACGCAAGCCACGTTCTTGCCGGCCGGGTCGGTTTGGAAATATCTCGACAACGGTTCAGATCAAGGAACCGCCTGGCGCGCTCCGGCGTTTGATGACAGCGCATGGCGGTCGGGTCGGGCGCAACTCGGCTACGGGGACGGCGGCGAAGCCACAGTGGTTCAAGGTGGACCGAGCACCGCTCGATATGTGACGACGTATTTCCGGCGCGCTTTCACCGTCGCCAATGCGTCGTCGGTGACCCGGCTGACGGTGAAGTTGGTGCGCGATGACGGCGCGATCGTTTATCTGAACGGCTCGGAAGTCTTTCGCAGCAACATGCCCGAAGGCAACGTGACTTATCGAACCTATGCCAGTTCGGTGGTCGGGGATGCCGATGAATCGGCGTTCTTCGAGCGGGAAATTGACGAATCTCTGCTCGTCGAGGGCAACAACGCGCTCGCGGTCGAACTGCATCAAGCCAATGCGACCAGCAGCGACATCAGTTTTGACCTGGAATTGATCGCGTTGTCCGTCCCGAAGAACCAGCCGCCAGCCGTGAATGCCGGGCCTGATTTGACCATCCAACCGGCGGCCTCGGCGACCTTGAACGCTTTCGTGTCCGACGATGGTTTGCCCATCCCGCCCGGAAGGCTCACGATCACCTGGACCCAGGTGAACGGGCCTGGCCAGGCGAGCTTTGGAAATCCCAACGCGGCCTCGACCACCGCCAGTTTCACCTTGGGCGGCACTTATGTCCTGCGGTTGAGCGCGACCGATGGCGAGTTGACCACGCAGGACGACGTAACCGTGACCGTGGAAGACGGGACGCTTGCGGCGTGGAAAGCCCAATATTTCAATTCGGCGGAACTGGCCAACGCGGCCATCAGCGGAGACGGCGCGGATCCGGATGGCGACCGCCACACGAACCTCCAGGAATACACGGCCGGGACGAACCCGAAAGATTCGCAAAGCGTGCTGAAACTCGTCTCGATCCAGTTGAATTTGGCTTCACCCAAGCTTCAATTCTCCGCCGTCGCCGGAAAAACCTACAGCATTCAATTTCGCGACGATCTGGACGGCGCGGCCTGGCAGAAGCTGACGGACGTGCCCGCGCCGGGCGCATCGCGAACGGTGGAAGTGATTGATCCGAATCCGTCGCGTTCGGTCCGCTATTATCGCGTGGTCACACCGCGGCAGTGAGCAGTGGTCAGTTGCCAGTGGTCAGTGGTCAGTGGTCAGTGGTCAGTTATCAGTAATCAGCAATCAGGGCTCGGTGAGCACTAACTAATCAGTCTCTCAAGTCCGCAATCCGCAATCCGCGATCCGTCATTGGAAACTCCGCGCTCCAGGCTCCTCCCGGCCACCGGCGCCTGGAGATTCGGTACACGGCGCTCAGCTTCACGGCCCCCGAAAAGGTTCGATTCCAATTTCGACTGGAGAATCTGGACGAGGATTGGACCGACGCCGGCTCGCG
>VHCZ01000243.1 GCA_016871535.1 Verrucomicrobiota bacterium | reverse complement strand
TTGCGCCGAATCTCATCCTGAAGGGCCATGATCATGTTTTCTTTGTCCGAAATGGTGAGTGCTTTCATCGAGCGGATGATAACTCCGCTCAATCATATCGGCAATTACTTATGACGCTCTGTTTAGTCAGGAAGCGTGGACTTCCTGCGGGCCTTTTCCGCCGTTGACCAGGAAGAGCACGGCCATCCGGACCGCCAGGCCGTTCGTGACTTGCTCCAGGATGACGGAGCGGTTGCAGTCCGCGACGCTGCTGTCGATCTCGACGCCGCGATTGATCGGGCCCGGATGCATGATCAGCACGTCCGGTTTGGTCAAGCCCAGCCGCGCCCGGTTCAACCCGAACAAGCTCGCGTACTCGCCGGTGCTGGGGAACATCGTTTTGCGCTGCCGTTCGTGCTGAATGCGAAGGAGGTTGATGATGTCCGCGCTCTCGATAGCTTCCCGCACGTCATGGGTGATGCGGCATCCCAGGCTTTCGAAAGCGCGGGGAACAAGCGTCGAAGGCCCGCACAGCGTCACCTTCGCGCCCAGCTTGAGCAACGCCCAGATGTTGGACCGCGCGACCCGGCTGTAAAGAATGTCGCCCAGAATGGTCACGTTCAGGCCTTCGATCCGGCCCTTCTTTTCTCGAATCGTGAAGAGGTCAAGCAGCGCTTGCGTGGGATGTTCGTGCGCTCCGTCGCCGGCGTTGACCACGCTGGCATTCAGAAAACGGGAGAGGAAATGCGGCGCGCCGGTCGCGCTGTGGCGGATGATGATGATGTCCGCGTTCAACGCTTCCAGATTGCGCGCGGTGTCCTTGAGGGTCTCGCCCTTCTTCAAGGACGAGGCCTCAGCGGTGAAATTGATCACGTCCGCAGTCAATCGCTGCGCAGCGAGCTCGAAACTGATCCGCGTCCGCGTGGAAGGTTCGATGAACAGGTTGACCACGGTCTTGCCGCGCAGGGCCGGGACCGTCTTGATCGCCCGTTCCCCGACGGCTTTGAAGCCGCGCGCGGTGTCGAGCACCAAGAGAATTTCCTCCGCGGAGAGCGACTGAATATCCAGCAGGTGCTTGCGATTCCAGATCATTGTCTTTCGAGATGAACTGCGTCTTCGCCGTCTTCTTCCTGGAGCGCGACGTTGATCCGCTCCTGCAATGACGTGGGAACATTCTTGCCCACAAAATCCGCTTTGATGGGGAGCTCGCGGTGGCCGCGATCCACCAGCACCGCCAGTTGAATCGCTCGCGGGCGCCCAAAATCATTCAGAGCATCCATGGCGGCCCGGGTCGTTCGCCCGCTGAACAAGACATCGTCCACCAGGATGACGTTCTTCTCCGTCACGTCGAACGGGATGCTCGTCGGGTGAATCTGAGGCGGAACGCGGTGGTTCAGGTCGTCGCGGTGCATGTTGACGTCCAGCGCGCCGACCGTCACGTCATGCCCCCAGACGTCCTTCAGCAAGGTGCTCAACCGCCGCGCCAGATGCACGCCGCCGCGCTGGATTCCCACGAGGACGACGTTGGCGCTGGCCGGATTGCGCTCTGCGATTTCATGAGCCATTCTCGTTAAAGCTCTCCGGATGGCGTGAGGGTCTAAAAGGAGGGTGCGTTTGGACATGAGGAAAAGAAAACCGAGCTGGCTCCCGATTGGGGAGGGCTCGGAAAACTAGCCGTGATAAATCCATAGATTCCTTTGCAACCTCACGGGATTGCACTTAAAGGAATAAAACCGCTTACTGAGAACTTTGTTTCTGCCGGCTTTTGCGCCACTTGGATCGATGTTTGATGATCCAATCGGTCAGGGCGTGCTCGAACCCGATGTCGTACCCTGCCTTTTCCGACTCGATCCACTTGTGCTTCAAGATCTCTTCGCGCTCCGCCTGAAACTCGCGGTAGAGCGACGAGTTCTTAACTAAATCGTTGTCGCTGCTAGTCATACTTTGGCTCGACCGTCGTCAAGATGCTACCAAGTTTGGACGCGCCAAAATCTATCATCGCTTTCGGCATTGACAATGATATTTCAGCAGGTTCCGAACCAGCCGTGCGCGTGGCATGAATTCCTTCGGGTTTAACGTTAGCCTTTCAGGCATCGGCTTGCCGACAGGCCCGTCTCCCGGAAAGTTTTGCCCCTTCCCGAGGAAAGATGCGCCGCAACGGTCAATGAGAAAAGCGATGGTGAGGCAAGGCTCGCTTGGATTTCTCCCTCTCCTCCCCGCCCTGGGAGGGGAGGGCTGGGGAGAGGAGGTCTCCTACTTACTTAGTTCCAAAGACTCCTGGCGCGGTGCTTTGTCCCTGGCGGTAGCGCTCGAACGCTTCTTTCCCCAGGATCTTCCGCAGCGATTCCTGCTGCTGCGTCACGGTCGTGGCGATGGCGGCGGCCCGCTGCTCCAACGTCAGGCTGCTGTCGTTGCTGATCCGTTGCCGCTCCTGTTCCGCGGCCTGGTTGATCTGGTAAATCGGCAACACGACCTCCGGCGGCGCTCCGATTTGCTGAGCGCTTGTATGCGCCTGGCGGAAAAGCGGGTCTTGCGAGTATTCGAACATCTGAAATCGCTCCGAGCCGAGCGCCTGCTTCACGGCATCCTGTTTCTGCGCCTCCAACTCCTCGCGCCGCCTGACGCTCGCCGGATCATCCCCTTCCGCATAAAGCGGCAATTGCAGATCGGCGGAGTCCCGCGCCCGGAAGATGCTCCGGAATTCGTCCGGGGTCAGCTCGAATCCCTGGAATTCCCGGCGCATGTTTTGCGCGACGTCCGAATACCGCAGCAGATACTCCTCGACCTGGGCCGGATTCATGATTTTCGCCAGCTCGCGCCGGTTCTCTTCCTGGAGTCGGGCGAGATCGGCAGGATCGACGGCCTCGCCTGCGGCTTGCTTCCGGTTCGCATATTCCTGCCGCTGTTGCGCAAATTTGGTTTCAAGATCGCGCAACGACTGCTTCGCCTCCGCCGTCAGATTGCCCAGAACAGGTCCGTCCAGGCGCGAATTGAACGCCGCGATCTCCCAACTGTTCGCCGCTTCCCATTTCGGTCCGAGCAACCGCGTCAGCAAATTGCGCCGCTCGGCTTCCAGCGCGTGCAACTGCGACATCGCTGCCGTCACCGCTTGCTGATCCGGCGTGGAGCGCCACCACTGTTGTTCGGGCGTGACGATCTCCGTCGCGCGTTTCCGGTCGTACAGGGCGTTGACCTCGGCGACGATGATGTCGCGGATGGTCGGCTCCGGACATCCGATCGCGCGAAGATTGGCGAGGTAGGTGACGTAATTGGTCGATTCGATTTCGTGCCAGGTGAAATTCTGCCGGCGGACAACGACGTTGGTTTTGACGACTTGATTGGTCGCGGTAATGGAGACGGGCGCTGCAACCTGGGGTTGCTTTTCCGGTTCGCGGCGCGACAGAACATAACTCAACGCCGCGAGGAGCGCGGCGTTCAAGGCCACTGAAATCCAAAGCGCGATTCGCGACCGCATAGTTCAATGTTTCCGTAATTGCATTTCCCGCGCAAATTCAATTTGAGCGCGGCTGGGTCGGGCCGCACAAACCTATCCAACACCAATTCGGCCAATAGGTTTCTGCCGGAGCCAAAGGGACTCTGGACACGAATTTCACTGTGCAGTCCGAGGGATAAGCTACAGCGCTTGGTTATTGGACGCCGCGTTCCCCCTCACCCTGGCCCTCTCCCTCAGGGAGAGGGAATCCTGGGCCGGCGTATCGACCGATCCGCCACGCTCAGCTTTGTCGGAGTGCGGCGAACGATTCTCCCTCTCCCCAGGGGAGAGGGCCGGGGGCGGAAGGAAGTGTCGCCTATTCTGCGGTCCTCTCAGTATCACGAAATTCCGCATCCGAGGCAATTCGTGAAACTCGTGTCTCTTGGGAAACTCAACTCTGGCTGAGCCGTTGTTGCGGCGCCTCGAACAACATCTCGTGCGCCTCGCGCAAGATCGCGGGGATCCGTTCGGCGAACGGGCTTCGAGCCAAAACCTTCCGCAGGTCCACGCCCTTGAGCTTCGTGACGTTTTCACCCGGGAACCAGTGGTCGGCCTGGCCCAGCAGGTTGTAACGCATCTTGCCCCATGCGATCAGGTCCAGCGATTTCGCGTAAGTCCAGAGCCGCAAGATTTCGGAGATGTTGACCTTCTCTGGAACATCGACGTAGTGCGGCAAGCCTTCAAACCAGCGCTGGCACCAGTCCGGGCCCAGGGCGCGGTTCATTTCGTCGCGCAGCCGTTGTTCGATCGGCGCAATCGTCTCCCCAATCCGATCGTAATAGTCCAGCGCGCGGACGTGCTCGTCGAAGTCGCCCGGTTTGGCGGCGCCGCAACTGAGCGTGTGAACCTCCGGGCGCGCCAGGCAATAAAGATCATTGAACTGCATCGGCGTGAGCGGGCGGCAGAGTTCGGCCAGCTTGCGCGGCGGCTCGTACAGTTTCCCGCCCTTGTCGTTCGGGCTGATGATGAATACCCCCATGTCCCGCGCGTGCGCCGCTTGAATCGCCGGCCAGTTCAAGTCGTTCACGAAATACCAGTGCAGGTTCACGTAATCGAACTCGCCGGAGGCAACCGCGTCCACGATGATATCGGTCGTCGCGTGTGTTGAGAAACCGAGGAACCGGATGCGCCCGGCTTTTTGGAGCTTGCGCGCGGCGGCGACGCACCCGTCTTTCTTAAGCGAGTCGTGGAGGAGTTGGCGGTTGTTGATGCCGTGGAGCGCGAGCAAGTCCACGTAATCCAGCCGCAGATATTTCAGCGATCGCTCGAAGGTGCGCAAGAAATCCTCGGCGTTCGGGGCGGGGGCGACCTTGGTTTGGACGATGCTTTTCTGGCGGGGAAGATTCGGCAGCACCCAGCCCAACTGCATTTCGGAGGAACCATAACCGCGGGCGGTCTCAAAATGATTGATGCCCAGCTCGAACGCGCGATGAATTGTGGCTTCGAGGTTCTTTTGTCCTTCGGGCGGAACTTCCTTGGGATCGACGTCCTGCCACTTGAACTGATAGCGCATGCCGCCGCAGGAGAAGACCGGCAGCGCAAGCTCGGTGCGTCCAAAGCGTCTGTATTTCATCGCGCTCTCTATGCCACGCGCGCCGGCCTGGGGCAATCGTGGAAAACGCATGCCCATGAACCTGACGGTAGGGCTGCGTTGCCGCGCAGCCGGTTTTAAGTTGATGCGGCGGGGCCAGGTTTTGAAGTGCGCCAGTCTTCTCTGCTCCTTATGCGAATCTGTGGACGGCCGTCGCCAAATCCCAAGGGGATTGCGCCCTCCAGCCCGGGTTGCGAGGAACGAGCTACCCTGGGGAATTCCAGGAAACATGGGGTCAACCCCAACGGCTTTGGCCCACGGAAGAGACGCAACCCCTTTGGGGTTGGTTCCTTTTCGTTCGCTTTACCCAGGGTAGCTCGTTCGATCTGTCGCCAATCCCACGGTCTGCACAGCGTGGAAGCCAGCGAGGAAGCGATCCTCACGGTGGGGGCGACTGGGGAGGCACCGCTGAGTTATCAATGGCACAAGAATCGTGCGCCGCTGCCGGGAGCTACAGAGCCGACGCTGGTAATCCGTGAAGCCACTTCGGCCGATGCCGGATCGTACCACGTGGCCGTTAGTAATCGGCTGGGATCGGTCGCAAGCGATGCGGTGACGGTGATGGTTTCAACTGCCTGGCTGTTCAACGCATTGGACACATCAGAATTCGATCCGGGCGGAGGCATGGTGTGGACCACCGGCGGAGACAAATCGTGGCTTGCCCTCACAATCAGTCCTGGTGCGCACGACAAACAGGATGCAGCCGTCAGTGGATTGATCGGCCACAATCAGGAGAGTTGGATCGAGAGAACAGTCGCCGGCCCAATCATTCTGAGCTTCTGGTGGAAAGTGTCGTCGGACGACGCGGATTTCTTGCGTTTTTACCTGGGAGGGGTTGAAACCGCGAGCATCTCCGGTGAAGTCAACTGGCGGAACGAGGCGTTCGTGCTCCCGGCCGGTGAGCAGAGTTTGCGATGGGAATACACCAAGAACACGAATGTGAACGTCTCGACCGAGGGTGGCTCGACAACGTGGTTATTTCATCCGGCGCTCCCATAATTTCACTGGCTCCCCAAAACCAGCTTTTCTTCGATGGCATTGGTTCGGCAGGAGCCTCGCCCCACCTGAAACTAATTCCAGCAACCGGTCGTGAGCCTCACTGCGAACTCGCCGCCGCGGCCACGAGCGGTTTGGCGGCGATCTTCAGCAAGCGCTTCGCTTCCGCGAGCAGGAACTCCGTGTCCTTGAACGGCTCGAAGCTGATGTCCTGCCACCGGACCAAACCTTCGCCGTCGATCAGGAACGTCCCGTGCAGCGGGATTTTCTCGAAATCGTCGTAGGCGCGATACGCTTTGAACACATTCAGCGACTCGTCCGAGAACAGCGGGAACGGAAAACCGGACTCGGCTTTGCTCTTTTCCAGGGTCTTTTTCAATCCTTCCACCGAATCCGTGCCGATGGCGGCCAGCGAAATCCCCGCTTCCGTGAATTGCCGGGCCACGGGCGCGAATGTGTTCAATTGCTCGATGCAATGGAGGCAGCCGTAACCGAGGTAGAAAATCACGACCACCGGTTTGCCCCGGTCATCGCGCAGTGAATGGCGGTTTCCGTCATGAGCCGTAAGCGTCCAATCCGGTGCGGGCGAAGGCTGCCAACGGAACGGTCCCAGGCTGTCCAGTTTTGGCCGGTGGCCCACGTCGGTTCGTTGCGCGGCCGGCCAGCGCCAATCTTCAGGCCAACCCAACCTGGCCGCGACCGGTTTCAAGCGCTGGAAAACCGGCACATTCAAGTCGGCATCGCAGGCCAGAGCACGCAAGCGCTCGAATTCGAGTCGAGCTTTCTCCTCTTTGCCGCACTGCCAGAGGACATCGACGTAATGGGCGAGCACATGAACCTGGTTCGTCCCGTTCTTCATGGCCTCGAAGGCGAGTACCTCCGCCTTTTCCTTGTCACCGGCAACGAGCCGAAGGCGGGCCAGCCGTTCCTTGGGAATGTCCTTTAAGTCACCCCAGGTTTCCCACGCTCCGCCGTATTTCCGGTTCAGGAATTGTTCAAATCCCTTCAACTCAGCGACGGCGTTTTCGATCGCACGGATTTTATCGGCGTGCGTCTTCAACGCGTCCGCCATGGCTTTGTTGATGTCGTCCTCGGACTTCTTTTCCTTCTTGGCTTTGGCTTCGGCTTTCTCGGCGTCGGCTTGCCGCTCCTGGCGCTGTTCTTTGAGGAGCGACTCCAGAGCGCTGATTTGAGCGCGGCCCATTTCCGCGTTGGCTTTGCTGAAGTGAGCGACGCCTAAGGCGCGCAGGCGTTTGATTTGTTCCGGGCGAAAATCGGTCGGCTCCAGATACGGCGTGTCGCTCAGGGCGATCAATTCATCCCAAAGCTCGAATCGCAACAAAGTTTCGAACAGGCGGTCGCGCCCCAGGCTGGCGCTGCCGGAGCGGCTTTCGTAGCCGCCGCTGTTGTTGGTCCGGGTGAGCGTGTTGTATTTCGGGTGGCGCGGCAGTTCGATCATGTTTTTGGCGAGATCAACCGCCTCGTGAACCCGGCCCACGTATTCCAGATCTTCGACCAGCCATTGGTTGTTGTGGGCGTAGTTGTGAATCTGGTCCGGCAGCACGCCGTTTTTCATCAGGTACGCGTGATCGACCCGCGCGGAGGCTTCCTGCTGCCACGCCGCGTCCGCGTAGCGATGGACCTTGCTGTAGGTGTGGCCGGGCATGTGCCACATGTGGGCGATGCCGGGCGAACCTTGTCCGCAGCGCGCTGCCGCTTCGAGCGCGCGTTTGGCGTCCTCATTGTCCCAGAGATGGATCATGAAATGGTGCGCGGGATGCATCGGCTCGGCGGCCACGATGTCCTTGATCAACGAAGCGAAAGTCAGATGGCTGGGGATCGGCCAGCCTTTGCCGCCGTTGTCCCAGGTCTGGAAGGCCAGAAACGCTTTGGCTTCCAGATCGTCCGGATATTCGAAGGCGATGCGCTCCAAAGCGCGCACCAGCTCGCGCCGCCGGTTCTTGTCGTTCGAATCGTCCTTCTTGCCGTCGGCCTCGGCGTTCCAGTATTTCGCGTAGGCTTCGATCCACATGCGTTCGCGTGGGCCGGCTTCGGCTTTTCGATTGGAAGCCAGTTTGATGAATTCCTTGGCGCGTTTGGGGTTATTCACGTTGGCCATGGCCATGCCCCAATAGGCCATGACGCAATTCGTATCCAGCGCGAAGACCTGGCGGAAAGAACGTTCAGCCTCGAAATACCAGAAACCGTGCAATTGGCCGACGCCTTGATTGAAAAACAATTGCGCCTCGGCGGATTGAGTGGTCACCGGGAATCGAACGGGCCCGGTGCCGCCCATCAAATAGGCTTTCTGGCGCGGCCCTTCGTTGAAGGCCTCGCCGTGGGCGGAATGGCCGGGCAAGACCCCGGGATCTTTGGCGGGGTTCTGTTCGTCCTCCGCGGCGTGTCCGGGGTTCAACATCAGGGAGAAGGCAGTTAGAAGGAAGAGCGACTTGGGCGCGAGCATGAGCGCTTGTAACCGAAAGGACTTTCCTGGCCAATGCGTTTTTCTGTGAATTCACTCCTTGAGGCTGTCCCCAGCGAGCCGCAAAGCCGTAAGTATGCAGTCGAAATTGGGATAGGGGTAGGGATGACACACGAGCGTCACCCCTCCCTCCGAACCGGACGGACGGATTTCCCGCATCCGGCTCTCCGGTTGATGGGGTCTCGACGAGAGAGAGCGCACCTTTCGTGCGGTCTCCAAGGCCGCCTTCCGTTCAACAGTCTCAACCAAGTCATCGCTTGGCTGACTCCCCTGCGGCACAGCCCGCGCAGGCACTCGCAGCGGTTTATGGCCTGTCGTTCGGGCCAGCTTCCTTCCATCTTCCTGCACTCCCTTCCCTCCACGATCATTGCTCGCTTCATCGCTACTATGGGTGCTCTGACTTCGTCTTGGGCGGCTCTTCGGCCTCCGAGCGGCATGAACTCCGTGGCTCCCAAGCTGATCTCCCTGATTGCTGCGTTTGGTCTTCCGGCCATTCTGTCTCCAACCATCTGCGGGACGTCCGAAAGTGGCGCCGGATTGCTCCAGGTTACGTTTCGGATGCCAGAAGGTCTT
>VHCZ01000242.1 GCA_016871535.1 Verrucomicrobiota bacterium | reverse complement strand
CCCTCCGCGACAGGCTTCGCACAGCGCTCGCAGGCTCGCCCATCCGCGCCGACCGAATCGAGTTCACTTTGTTCGCCTCGACAGACGAACGGCGTTACGGACTGGCCGTTCTCGTTCCATTGCTCTCCACCCCGTGTTTCCACGACGCAGTTATGGTTCAATACCGCACGATTCTTCACCGCACAGAAGCGGACTTTCACCGCTTCGACCAATCGCCATCTCAGGCGCACGAGCGCGGGCAGCCTGCCCGCGAGAGGTTTCTGTCCAGATCCTCAGAAACGCGCGGGCACGGCTGCCCGCGCTCCTTTCGCCGATTCTTGAAACAGGCGTGGGTTTGACAAGGCCGATTGGATTTGCCGCAGTCCTCTTCGCGGTTGGCTTGTCTCCTCTCCACGCGGCCGTCTCAGCTCGCCAGCCGAAAGCGGATAATCCGGCGAACCACGCGTTCCCGGCCCTGGGCAGCGCGGCCCAGAGGAAAGTGGTCGTGGAGTGGAATCGCTTTTACGACCACGCGGGCCTGGGCGCGATCCTGGCCAATCTTCACCAGGCTTTTCCCGATCTCACGAAATTGTATTCCATCGGGAAGTCGTACGAAGGCCGCGATCTCTGGTGCCTCGAAGTCACGGCGCGGAAGGTGGGCGATCCGGAACGGAAACCCGGCATGTACATCGACGGCAACATCCACGGCAACGAAGTCCAGGGCGGCGAAGTCGTCGCTTACACCGCCTGGTACCTTTGCCATCAGTATGGCCGCCTGGATAAGGTGACCGACCTGCTCGATCACAACGTCTTTTACCTGATCCCGACAATCAATCCCGACGGGCGCGACCGCTGGTTTCATCACCCCCAGAACATGCACTCGTCCCGGAGCGGACTCCGGCCCCACGACAACGACCGCGACGGCCTGGTGGACGAAGACGACGTCGATGATCTGGATGGCGACGGTTCGATCACGCAGATGCGGATCAAAGATCCCAACGGACGCTGGAAACCGCACCCGCAACATCCGGAGTTCCTGCTGGTCCAGGTCGCCGCCGATGAAAAGGGCGAATACACTTTGCTGGGCAACGAAGGCCTCGACAACGATGGCGACGGCCAGGTCAACGAAGACCCGGCTGGCGGCTACGACACCAACCGCAACTGGGCCTGGGATTGGCAGCCGAATTACATTCAGTTCGGCGCGCAGGAATATCCCTTTTCGCTGCCGGAGTCGCGGGCCATTTCTGAATTCGTCACGAGCCGCTCCAACATCGCGGCCTTCCAATCTTATCACAACAACGGCGGCATGATTCTCCGCAATCCGGGCCGCGAAGGCGGGGTGAGCCAGCCGGAAGACGAGCGCACGCTGCAATTCATCGCCCAGCGCGGCGAGAAAATGCTGCCCTTCTACCGCTCCATGATCATCTGGAAGGATCTCTACACGGTTTGGGGCGGGGAAGTGGATTGGTTTTACGGCGCACGCGGGATTCTGGGCTTCACGACCGAGCTGTGGACCACGCGCAACCTCGACAAGTCCGCCGGCGCCTCGCGCGAAGATGAAGCCGCGTTTCTCAAATACGTCCTCCTCAACGAAGGCGTCGTGAAATGGCGCGAATTCAACCATCCGACTTATGGCCAAATCGAAATCGGAGGCACCAAGAAAGAATGGGGCCGCACGCCGACCTCCTTCCTCCTCGAAGAAGAATGCCACCGCAACATGGCGTTCACGCTCTATCACGCGGACCAGATGCCGCGATTGAGCATCGGCGAGGTTGAGATCGCGCGGCTGGACGAGAGCTTGTTCAAAGTCTGGGTGGCGATCGAGAATTCGCGGATGATTCCGACGCGCTCGGCGCAGGACGCGAGAAATCACATCAGCCCGCCGGACGTGGTGACGTTGAGCGGACGGGACGTCACGGTGCTTTCCTCGGGCCGGGTCACCGACCGGTTTTTCAAGCGGGTCGAAGCGGTCAAGCGCCGACCGGAGCGGGTGGAGCTGGATACGATCTCCGGCATGGGCGCCGTGCGCGTTCAATTCATCGTCCGCGGGCGAGGCAATTTCACGGTGCGGGTTGATTCCGCAAAGGGAGGAATCTTCTCCACTCAACGCGCCCTGCCGTGAGGCGTGGATTACTGATTACGCTCATGGGGTCTTGACCCCAGTCCGGGGCAGGAGCAATCACTAGCGCCTGTCAGCGATTCTTCTAAGAGCGTGTCCGAAAATTCCGCGGGGTCCTGTTTTCGCGCCAAAGGCCGGATGGCGAGGCGCAACGAAGGAGAATATCCTCCCTGGATCTTCGACTGAGGAGCAACGAAGCCAGGCGGCCTTTGGCGCGAAAACCCTCCGGGCGGCGGGTCTTTTGTCCGTGGCCTGCGTTGGCTCGGTCCTTACAGCCCGCGTTGGGGATGCTCGGACCTCGCCGCCTTGGCCACAGCCAAAATCCCTCGCCGCAGGACCCCGCGCAATTTTCGGACACGCTCTAAGCCAAATTCGGCGGAGGCCGGATTGTTCCGGAACGGATTCGCCCCTCCACTGGCCTCATGACAACGGTGGCGAGGACAAAAAGGTGTGATTCAAAAGGCGGCGCAACTTCCGGGCTGAGATTCTTCATTGCCTACGAAAACATCGAGATGGGCCTTCAGGCGCTGCAACTTTACCAGCGCGTGGCCCGGCGGTTCGGGCAGGAACACCGCTTTCAGCTCGATCTGTGGAAATTCGAAGCTCTGGGCGTGCCGTCGCTCGACAAGCATGCCGCGGAGGAAGCCGCCGCCGCCGATTTGGTGATCGTGGCGGCCAATCGCGACGACCGCGTGCCGCTCGACTTGCGCATCTGGGTCGAGCAGTGGACCGACCGGAAAATCGGCAAGGAATGCGTTCTCGTGTTTTTGTCCGAGCACTCCCACTCTGCACCCGATGGCGCGGCGCCCCTGCACACATTCCTGCGCGACGTCGCGAGCCAGAATCTGATGACCTTCCTCTCGGACTCCGTCGGAACGGGGTGCGATTAAAACTGTCGGTCAGCGACTCCGATTGACTTCTCTCTCTCCCCGCGAGGAACGAGTGGGGAGAGAGCTGGAGAGAGGGAGTTCTTGGAAACAGGAGAAGCGAGCCAACGCACCTCCTCTCCCCAGCCCTCTCCTCCCTTCGGGAAAAGAGGGAGAAGACTTTGTTGACCGACAGTTTCAATCGCACCCGTCGGAACGTTCCGGCGTTGCAAACCCGGAGCGTCCTGCTTACAATGCCCCCACCTGTTGAGGCCCGTCCCTCGCAGCGTTCTTGATGACTGAACACAAAGTCCAACTTGAGGTCTTCGAAGGCCCGCTCGATTTGCTCCTCTACCTGGTCAAAAAGGAAGAAGTCGATATTTACGAGGTCAACCTCACCAAGATCGCGACGCAGTTCCTGGAATACGTGGAAGTGATGCGCCAGCTCGATCTGGAAATTGCCGGCGAATTCCTGGTCATGGCGGCCACCCTGATGTACATCAAGAGCCGCGAATTGCTGCCCGCCGATCAGCAAGCTCAGGTCGAGGAGGAAGACGAAACCGAAGATCCGCGGTGGGAACTCATCCGCCAGTTGGTCGAATATAAGAAATTCAAAGACGCCGCCGGCGGACTGCAAGAACGCGAAGCAGTCCAGGAAAATGTTTTCCCGCGCGTTCCGGGCAAGCTCGAATTCGAGCCGGAACGCCCCGCGCCCAAGCCCGAAGTGTCCGTGTTCGATTTGATCAACGCCGTCAGCGCGATTCTCAAGCGCTTTGCCCAGCGCGAAGAAAGCCGCGATGTCTTTGAGGACCGCTGGACCGTCAGCGAAAAGATCGAGGAACTCATGCAACTCGTGCGAGCGCAGACCCACGTGCGATTCTTTGATCTGTTCGCCCGAACCACGAGCCGGACGGAGGTGGTCGTCACGTTTTTGGCGTTGCTGGAGCTGATCCGGTTGAGAATGCTGGCCGCCTCGCAGAGCGAGGCCTTCGGCGAGATTCAAATCAGTCTGGCCGCAGCCCCGGATCTGCCTGCGGTTCCCGCGTCCGAATTTCCCGTGAGCGGAAATGGCAGCCCCGTTGCAACGCAGAAGCCGTAAATCATGGAACTCAAAGCCATTCTTGAATCGATTCTTTTCTCCGCCGAGAAGCCGATCAGCTCGCGCCAGTTGCGCGAACTGTTTTCCGCCGCCGCCGAACAATCGGACGATGAAACCGCCCGCGCCTACCGAAAAGTGCGGGAGGAAGACCTCGCCACGGCGTTGGAAGAATTGGAGAAAGATTACGCGCAGGCCAACCGGAGTTTTCAACTCGCGTGCGTGGCCGGCGCGTGGCAATTCGTCAGCCGGCCCGAATTCGCCCCCTGGCTGAAGGCGCTGGTCGGCGAGCGGAACCGCCACCCGCGCCTCTCCCAGCCTGCCCTGGAGACGCTCGCCATCATCGCGTATCGCCAGCCTTTGACGCGCGCGGAGATCGAACAAATTCGCGGCGTCTCGGTCGATGGCGTGATGCAGACGCTTTTGGAGCGGGGATTGGTCGAACAGGTCGGCCGCGCCGAGATTGTGGGGCGTCCCATGACCTACGGAACGACCGGCCAGTTCCTCGAATACTTCGGATTGCGCAGCCTGGAGGAATTGCCGGCCGCCGACGAACTGCGGCGCATTCCCGTGCAAAAGCCGGAGGGCTTGCTCACGGCCGAACCCGGCCTCGCGACCGTGCCGCCGGAACAACTGACGCTCGATTCGTCGAACGGCGCCGCCGCCATGGCGGAAACGCAGAAATCCGCGGGCGCCGAGGATGAGGCGCCCAAACAGTGACAACCCGGTGATGACCGCTCTTCCCATGAAGCGTCTCTTCGGACCGTGGCCTTTCGGCCGCTTCAACGCTCGACTCCGGAGAGTGCGCGGAAGCAGCCTGAAGGCTGCGGTCCGCATGGTCTTAGTTTCATGGGCCGTATGCGCGGCTCCGTGGAAGCTTCCCATGAAGCGATCCCCCTCACCCCGTCCCTCTCCCCCAGTGGGGGGAGAGGGTGTCCGCAGGACCGGTGAGGGGGATTGCATTCCGTTCGAAGTCACATTGCGCGATCAGCGAATCGTGGGAGCTTCTCGGGAACCTGGTAGGGACGGATGGGCTTCCCAAGCCCCGCCATCCGTTGCCCCACAAAGGACATTCACTTCGCGAAACGCGGACCACTCCGTCCCTGACTTTACTCTGCGATCGAATGAGCAATTCCAGGGACGCGGTGGAACGCGTCCTTACCAGTCCAAAATTGCCCGCCCATGAGCGTTGCCGAGCATCGTCAGGCGATTGACCGGCTCGACGAACGAATCATCGAGCTGCTCAACGAACGCACCCGGCACGTGCTGGAGATCGGCGCGATGAAATTCAAAGCCGGCGAGGAGATTTACGCGCCGGACCGCGAGCTCGCCGTGTTCGAGCGGCTTTGCAAACGCAATCCGGGACCCATCACGAACGATTCGCTGCGCGCCATTTATCGCGAGGTCATGTCCAGCGCGCTTTCGCTTCAGAAATCGATGACCATCGCGTACTTTGGGCCGGAAGCCACCTTCACGCATCAGGCCGCGATCCGGCGCTTTGGTTCCAGCCTGTATTACGCGCCGCAAAAGACCATCGCGGACGTCTTTAACGAAGTGAGCAAGAACCGCGCAGACTACGGGGTCGTTCCGGTGGAGAATTCCACCGAAGGCGTCGTGACCCATACGCTGGATATGCTCGTGGACAGCGACCTGAAAATCGTCTCCCAAATCGTGTTGCCCATTCAGCATTGCCTGGTTGGCAAGGTCAAACGCAGCGAGATCAAACGCCTTTACTCTCACCCGCAAGCGCTGGGGCAATGCCGCGGCTGGATTCAGAAGCATTTGCCGGAAGTCGAGATTATCGAAAGTTCCTCGACCACGCGCGCCGCCGAACTGGTGCGCTCGGACCGGAAATCGGCCGCGATCGCCAGCTCGCTCGCGGCCGAGCGTTACCGCCTGAAAATTCTCGAACGCGACATTCAGGACAACTCGATCAATGCGACCCGATTCCTGGTCCTGGGCCGCCAGTGCAGTCCCCCAACCGGACGCGATCGAACCAGCGTGATGTTTAGCATCGTGCACGAAATCGGCGCGCTGCATCGGGCGCTGGCTCCGTTCCGCCGATTCAAGATCAACATGACCAAAATCGAATCGCGGCCGAGCAAGCGCCGGGCCTGGGAATATTACTTTTTCGTGGATTGCGACGGCCACATTCACGATGAACGGGTGGCCACGGCCGTCGAGCAACTCTCCCGGCACTGCAATTTCGTGAAGGTGCTCGGATCCTACCCGAATGCGGAGTGAGTTTGAGGCGCGACAGCCTTAATGACTGCACTGCGGCGAAGCGGAGACAGGGTAATCAGTAATCAGTAATCAGTGATCAGTAATCAGTGGGCATGGGTGTCAATTAGTGATCTGGAAATCCTCCATTCTCAAAGTCGCTCTCGGAACTTGAATGAGCCATCTCGCCCGCGCTCGTACCGTTTTCGACATCGAACTGGCCGCGCTCAGGGCCGTCCGCCGGCATCTCGATGCCGCGTTCGACCAGGCGGTTGAAATCGCGATCGAGGCCCTGCGGCAGCGCGGCAAAATTGTCGTCGTCGGCATCGGCAAATCCGGGAACATCGGCCAGAAAATCTCGGCCACCTTGACCAGCACCGGTTCGCCGAGCGTCGTGCTCAACAGCGTGGACGCGCTGCACGGCGACCTCGGCATTATCAACGACGGCGACACGATCCTGGCCTTGAGTTATTCCGGCGAGACGGACGAATTGGTCGGGCTGCTCCCGGCGCTCAAGCGGTTTGACGTCAAAATCCTTGCCCTCACCGCCGGAACGCGATCCACGCTCGCCCGCTACAGCGATGTGGTCATCAACGTCCGCGTGCCCAAAGAAGCCTGCCCCTTCAACTTGGCGCCGACAGCGAGCACGACGGCGATGCTGGTGATGGGCGACGCGCTGGCCATGGCCATTCTGGAGGCGCGCGGCTTCCGGAAAAACGATTTCGCGAAGTTCCATCCTTCCGGCGCCATCGGGCGAGCGATGCTGCTGCGCGTGCGCGACATCATGCGGACCGGACCGCGCAATCCAGTGGCCCCGCAAACGATCTCGGTGAAGCAGGCGTTGCTCGTCATGACCCGGGCCAAGTCCGGCACGGTCAGCGTCGTCAATGCCAAAGGCAAACTGGCCGGCGTATTCACCGATGGCGACCTCCGGCGCCACATGGCTTCGGAGGAAGAAGTGCTTTCTTTGCCGTTGTCCAAAGTGATGACCCGAAACCCTGTCGCCATCGATCAGGATGCGCTCGCGCTCGAAGCCGTGAAACTTTTCGATCAGCGCAATATCGACGATCTGATCGTTGTGAATGCGAAGAAGGAACCGGTCGGGATCGTGGACTCGCAAGATTTGCCGAAGCTGAAGTTGATGTAGCTACTTCAGCAGCGACTTCAAATCCGCGGCGAATCCCGTCACGTCCTCCTCGGTCGTGTCCCAGGAACACATCAAGCGGCAGCCTCCGCGGCCAATGAACGTGTAAAATCTCCAGCCCAGGTCGCGCAGTCCTTTGATGGCGGGTTCGGGCAATTCCGCAAAGACGGCATTGGCTTGCCGGGGAAAAAGGATTTTCACGCCGCGGACGTCTTGCAGTTTTTCATGGAGAAGCTGCGCCATGCGATTGGCCTGCTCCGCGTGCCGAAGCCAGACGTTGTTCTGCAGCATTCCGACCCACGGCGCGGCCAGGAAACGCATCTTCGACGCCAACTGGCCCGCTTGCTTGCAGCGATAGTCGAACTCGTGCGCCAGGTCGCGATTGAAAAACACAACGGCGTCGCCCACGTGCGTCCCGTTTTTTGTCCCACCGAAACAGAGCACGTCGATGCCGGCCCGCCACGTAATCTCGGCCGGCTTCACGCCGAGGGACACGACGGCGTTCGCGAAGCGTGCGCCGTCCATGTGCACCTTCAATCCCAGCGCCTTGGCCATCAGCCCGATCGCCTTCACTTCTTCGACCGAATACACGGTGCCGACCTCGGTGGCTTGCGTGAGGCTGACCGCGCGCGGTTTCGGATAATGAATGTCCGTGCGGCGCCGGACCATGCGTTCGATCCCGGCAGGATCGATCTTGCCGTTTTCACCCGGCAGGAGCAGCACCTTCGTGCCATTGGAGAAAAATTCCGGCGCGCCGCATTCGTCGGTTTCGACGTGGGCGATCTCGTGGCTGAGGATGCTGTGGTAAGACTGGCAGAGGGATGCCAGGGCGAGGGAATTGGCGGCGGTGCCGTTGAAGACGAAGAACACCTCGCAATCCGTTTCGAACACTACGCGGATCATGTCCGCGGCTCGCGCGGTCCAGGGATCGTCGCCGTAGCCGACGGCGTGGCCTTGATTGGCTTCGGCGAGAGCGGCCCAGGCTTCGGGGCAAATGCCGGCGTTATTGTCACTGGCGAACTGGCGCGGTTTGGTCGGCGAGGTGTTCATGTGTTGCGCCCGGAGATTAATCGGACCATGCGCGCTCTGGCGAGTCTTCAGACCCTCAGGAATAGGCCCATCCCCGGTCTGCGAGAATTTCCTGTCCGGTGATCGCGCTGCTGGCGTGGCTGGCCAGGAAAAGAACCACGCGCGCGATCTCTTCCGGTTGAATGAGCTCTGGAATGCACTGAGACCGTTTGATCAGTTTCTTGGCAGACGGCGTCACGTAATCCCGCAGTTGCCGCGCGGTCATGATCCATCCCGGAGAGATCGTGTTCACCCGAATTCGTCGTGGGCCCAATTCACGGGCCAGCGAACGGGTGAAGGCGATCACGCCGCCCTTGGTCGCGACGTAGGCGGTCAGATTCTCAGGACCGCGATGGAAGGTGATGGAGGCGAAATTCACAATCGCTCCGCCGGTCCGCGGCATCCACTTCACCGCTTCCCGCGTGGTGAGGAAGCAAGCTCTGAGGTTGGCCGCGAAGAGACGGTCCCAGTCCGCGGCGGAACACTTCGCCAACGGAATACGAGGGTCGCGCGCCGCGTTGTTCACCAGCACGTCGATCCGTTTGAATCGCTTTCCGACTCCGTGGATCCACCCAGCGATCTCCCGCTCCTTGAGCAAATCGACCTCGCGAAAGAAAACGCCCGTCCCTAAGTGGTCCATTTCATAAATACGCTCACGTTCGCGGCAAGGGATTTTTCGGCCAGACGAGGCGCGAGCGACGAGCATATCCCGAAGTGGATCTGTAAGGAGCAAGCAACGAAGTCTGGCGAAAAA
>VHCZ01000241.1 GCA_016871535.1 Verrucomicrobiota bacterium | reverse complement strand
AGAGGGTGTTACGAAAGTCCTCACAAGTGCTTGTATTTACGGGAGAAAATTGCATCCGAATGCTCTCGTCTTCCACAGAGACAGAGAACGATCCTAATTGGATAGACGGAATGTGCATGAAACCCTTATGTTTATTGAGGTTTTCTCAGTTTGCTGTTTTATTCAGTGCCCCAGCATTCAGCGCCAGAGCGAAATCCAAGACCATCGATTTTCCGCACAAATTCACGTTTTCAAACCACCCCTTTCGTAACACCCTCTGCGAAGGCGACGACGATAGCGCGTGAGTCGTAAACGCCAATTCGTTCGGATGTCCTGGCTGGCTTGTCTTGAGCACTGCCCCGTGGTGTCAAATTCATCATGACAATCTCCGTGGAGTTCGCTCGTTCTGGACAAAAACCATGCGCCGATAATCGCGAGAGCCAGGAGAAAACTGGCCAGCCACCATGGTCGCATGTCCCTTCGACAGCCCCAACCATTGCTCGTTCACTCCCGGTCAGGTAAGGTCGATCTGCTTGGGGAATTGAGCCGGCGAAATGGCGGTTGATCTCGAAGGCGGATCAGCTCTCCGTTTACTCTGGAGCGTGCTTCCGTTGCGCTCGGTGAGTCGCCGAGAGTGGCGAGCGGGTCGCCCGCGCTACCCACGCTAATAGATATTTCGGGAGGTCATCTCAGTGGAATTATTCAGATCGCTTTTTCTCCCGACGGGCAGATGCTGGCCAGCACGAGCGTGGACCGGGAGATTCGGTTTTGGCGCGTCGAGATCGAGCCGGAGGAAAACGTCTGGGCCAGGCGCGGCACGCCGATTGGGTTTTCCGCGGACCGCCGGACTTTGATCACTCTGGCCACGAATCAGACAGGAAACTTGATGAGCCTTGCCTTCTCGCCGGACGGCAAGCTGCTGGCGGGGGGGTATCGGGACACGGCCTGGGTGTGGGAAGTCGCGACGGGCGAAACGCGCGCGGTGCTGAAGACCCGCAATGCGAACGGCCTCGGCCACGTCGCGTTTTCTCTCGACGGAAAAACGCTGATCACGAGCGGGGCCGATGGCCGGGTCGAACTATGGAACATAGCCTCCGGACGCGTCGTCCTGACCGTGAAGTCGCCTTTGAATCTCGCTACTCGGGCGTTCTTCTCGCCGGACGGAAATTCCTTGGTGGTGGCGAGCCGGGTACCGGTGCCACGCCCGTTCGTTCAGATTCTGCAACCCGGATCGCTGGCCGAGATCGACGCGACGATTCGGGAGCGATAGGCGCGCGGCCTTCAGGCCGAGCCATTGGTTAGTTCGGCCCACGAAACACACGAAACACACGAATCAAACGCGTGGCCGATGCTGTTTTCCCCCACCTACTGGCTGAAGATTTCCGCGGCTTCAGCACCTTTATCTTTCGTGCCTTTAGAGCGTGTCCGAAAATTCCGCGGGGTCCTGTTTTCGCGCCAAAGGCCGGATGGCGAGGCGCGACGAAGGAGAATATCCTCCCTGGATCTTCGACTGAGGAGCAACGAAGCCAGGCGGCCTTTGGCGCGAAAACCCTCCGGGCGGCGGGTCTTTTGTCCGTGGCCTGCGTTGGCTCGGTCCTTACAGCCCGCGTTGGGGATGCTCGGACCTCGCCGCCTTGGCCACAGCCAAAATCCCTCGCCGCAGGACCCCGCGCAATTTTCGGACACGCTCTTAGTGTTTTTCGTGGGCCAAACTCTCGTTTCCAGGTTCACGCCCATTCCGGGAACCACAGCGTCTTCGCGGTCAAACCCAGGATCTGTTGCCGGGCGGAATCGCGGAACGGAAGGTCCTTCAAGAAAATCTGCAAGTGCTGGGAGTAAGTGACGCCCGGCGTCCAGAGTTCGCAGGGAAAATCGCTGCCCCAGACGCATCGCTCCGGACCGAACGCGTCCACGATTTTCAGGACGGTGTCGTGCATGTCGGCGCACGGATATTTCTGTTTGCTGCCGGTCGGAACGAACGTGAGTTTGGCGTGCAGATTCTTGAACCGCGCCAAACGCAACACGTCGTTGAGAATCGCGTCGTGCTGCGGGCCGACTTCGGGATACATGCAATGGTCCAGCACCACGCGCAGACTCGCGAAATCCGCCAGCATGCGGCTGAGATTCTCGGCGTTCTCGCGGCGGATGAGTGCGTTGATGACCAGACCTTCATCAGTCGCCGTCTTCCACAGTCGGCGCACGCCTTCGCCGTCGATCTGGCCGCTCTGGCCCGGAATGCTGCGCATGCCTTTGATCCCGAACTCGCGCTTGAACTGGGAAAGCAGCCCGGGGCTATGCGGATCGTCCGGATCGAGCGTGCAAACGCCGGCGGCCCAGTCCGAGCTGACCTTGGCGCTGTCGCAGATGTAGCGGTTGTCGAAGCGATAGAAGGTGGACGTTTGAATCAAACACGCCCCGCGCACGCCGTGGGATGCGGAGTCAGCGCGAAGGTCGCTCAGGGTTCCCTTGCCGCCGGGCGGCCGCAAGGGTTTGTCGATGGGCGGATAGCGTTTTTCGTCGTGCGAGTAAATGTGAGCGTGGGTGTCGATGATGAGCATAACGTCAATGAACTTTGTCACAGTAAGCACTGGCCGCAAGAGAACGCACAGATCGCAAAGATTTCGGGTCAGGCTTTTGCGATCTCTGAGTTCTTTTGCGGCAATAGAGATCCCCGCGTTACAGGCCCGTTTCTTCCGGAAGCCGGTACTGCGCCCACCGGCCCTGGCCTTCGACCACGAGGCGCCCTTCGCGTTCCAGTTTGCGCAGAAGATAAGAGGCCCGATGCCGATCCATGTTAAGCAATCACCAGAATCTTGGCGTCGGCCAGTTGGATTGAAGCGGCGTCCACAGGTTCACGGTTAAAACGGAATTCAAAACCGCAAAGCGATTTCTTGCCGCAAAGGAACGCAAAGATCGCAAAGAAATCCAGGCAAAAGCCTCCGCACTCTTTGCGGTCCTTGTGCTCTTTCGGGGCAACCCAAATCCTCGCGGAAATGCGGCCTCTGGACATGTTGCAGCGCGAAGATGGCCAAAGATTGTTCCGCACTTCTTTGTGGTCTTTGCGTTCTTTCGCGGCAAGAAAACTCTTCACGATCTGCCGCAACCATGGAATCCTCCGGTGCAACAAAAGGAGGTTTATGAAAACCATCAATGAACTGTGCGACATCGTTCGGCAAACCAGTTGGGACATCCACGTCTATCATGGACACGGACACCTGGAGAAAGTGTATGAAAACGCCCTGGTCCATCGGCTGCGCAAGCTTGGGTTGGAGGTGAAACAACAGCATCCGATCACGGTCCTGGACGAGGACGGCACCGTCGGTGAATTTTACGCGGACCTTTTCGTTGACCATCGGCTGCTTGTGGAACTCAAGGCGGTCCGGGCCGTCGCGGACGAGCACGTGGCGCAGTTGCTCGGCTATCTGAAGTCCACCCGGCTTGAGCATGGCGTGCTGATCAACTTCGGTTCCTATCGGTTCCAGATCAAAAAATATGTCCTGAGTGATCGCAGCCTGCCGTGAGTCCACCCAGTTTGCTCGCGAGTTTCCTTGCGACTTTCGGGTTTTTCCACGGTTGAGTCAAATCGCGTGCAAGGCCGAGGCATCGAGTGAACATCAGCGACTGCAGGAGGGGAAGCGGGAAGGTTGGGGGCCGCAAAAGATCGCAAGGAGCACAAAGATAGATCCGCTCCATTTTGCGCTCTCTGCGCTCTTTTGTGGCTAAATCACTGCTCTCTATCCTGCACATTTCCCAGAAACTCCAAAATCGCCTCCATATCGCCGGCGTCGTTCAACTGTTCAAGATAATCCGCCGCTGCGGCCTGGTCCGCTCGCGCACGGCGCAGCCCTTCGATCTCCTTGCGCAGTTCCGTGGCGCGATACAGTCCGGCGGATGCTTTCATGCGCGCCAGGAGTTCGGACGGAATTCGGACCGTTGCCGGATCGCAATCACGGCGGCGCGGTTCATCTTTCCCGGGAGCCTCCTCATACTCGAACGACGTTCCCAGCACGCGCCCCAACGCTTCGCACACTTCCCCCAGGCGGAATGGCTTTGAGATGAACGCAGCAAATCCGGCCCGGCGATAACGCTCCTGTTCGTGGCTCAGCACCGACGCCGAGATCGCCACCAACTTCACTTTGCCTGGGCCCCACTCCTGAATGATGCGTTGCGCAGCCTCCGTCCCTTCCATTTCGGGCATCCGAATGTCCATGAACACCACGTCAGCCAGAACACTCCGCGTGGTGATTCGCAAATGTCGTTGACGCCATTGGCAACCAGCCCATCGCGCGAATCCAACGTGGACCAAACGCGGCCATCGAAGCGAGTCACCCCCACCTCGGTCCCAAACCAACGGACACCTTGCGAATCGCGAAAGATCCCGTTGACGCCGCGGCCAATGCGGTCCCGGCCTTTGTAGTTTACGAACGCGCTCCCGTCGTAGCGCGATAGTCCATCGGCAGTTCCGATCCAGAGCACGCCGTCTGGGTCACTGCTGATCAGGCTGACGTTGGCATCCACCAAACCTTGTTCGGTGGAGAGCCGGGTGAAGTTCGTGCCATCGTACCGGATCAACCCCTCCCCGGAAGAACCGAACCAGACTTTGCCTTCGGCATCGCAATGGACGGTGGTCAGGAAGTTTGTCACTGCTACGGCTTTCAAACCAAAGCGATTAAAGCTCTTTCCGTCATAGTTTACGACTGAGCTTACCCCACTGCTGCCAGAACCAGTCCGCTGGGTAAACCAGAGCTTGCCATCGGGTGCGCGGTCGAAACGGCCCACTCCATTAGTGAAATAACGAGTGAAGTTCGTCCCATCCCACCGCACAGCACCGGAGTATTGGACGCCAAACCAGATGGCCCCGTCGTCGGCAAGGTGAATGGCGTTCACGTAGGTGTACCTTCGGTCCAGAGGCAAATTGGTTTGTCCCCTGAGTTGCTCCGGGGTTAGGTTGGCGAAGTTCGTCCCATCGAATCGCGAGGCGCCGCGATAGCCGCCAAACCAGACCGTTCCTTCCGGAGTTGCCAGCGTCCTCGTCACCGCGGTCGTCGGCAAACCATCGGCGGCGGTGTAATTCTGAAACGTGCTTTCATCGTAACGCCAGACGCCCTTGTTCGCGCCGAGCCATAGCACGCCATTCATGTCTCGATGGATGAACGGCATGTCGTAGATGCTGGTGTCCTTCGAGCCAAACTCGAGGACGTAGTTGACGAACGACGTTCCGTCAAAGCGGGTCAGGACCATATCGCTGCCCGGCCAGTTGCCAAACCAAAAGTTACCTCTGGAATCGCAGTAAATGGGATAGGGACCCGATGGAAACCCGTCCTCTTCCGAGAGCAGTCTGCACTCTTTTCCATCATACCGGAAGAGTCTTGCCCCGCTGGTGGTGAACCAAATCGTGCCATGCGAATCCTCCCCCACGCGGCCGATCGAGGCGTAGCGCAATGAACTAATGCTCGGTCGATCACCGTGTCGCCGCCGAGGCTGTGACAGTCGCATTTCGCTAATCGGATGGCGGATGGCGTTGGTCCCGTCGAAGGTGAAGAGTCCTTGCTGCGTGCCAATCCACATCTTCCCTTTGGAGTCGCGGCGAAAGCATGTGACAATGTTGGTCATCCCGGTTACGGGCGTTACTTCCTTCCCGTCGTATCGCCACAACCCACCGGCATTCCAATCGCCAAGCCAAAGTGGTCCTTCGGGATCCCGGTAGATCGGCCGGGCATATCGGCTCCCCATGGTTTCCACGAGTTTCGATTTCACGAAGGACTGGCCATCCCAGGCCGACAGGCCCTTTGATGTGGCAAACAACAGCGTCCCGTCCGGGCTCGCGGCAATGGAATCCACCCAGTCATGGGCCAACCCCTCCTGTTTGGTTAGATTGAAAAACTCCATCCCGTCATAGCGCGACACACCGCCATCCGTCGCAAACCAGATGGCACCGTCGGAAGCGCAGTAGATGTCGTTCACGTAATCGCCCGCCAGATCGTCGATGTAGGAGAAATTCTGCCACGTCCCCTTCTTGAAAGGGGCCAGGCGAAAATCCACCTTTTCCAAGGGCAGTCCCTCCACCAGTAACAGTTCGCCATCCTTGTAGCAAATCTGTTTGCCGGGAACGTGGCAGCGCACTCGGTAGGATCCGGGTTTCAGGTTGATAAACTTGAACGCGCCTTTGTCGTCGGTGATCGCGTCTGTCACGACACGGTCCGATGGCAGAGCGGGTCCGTCCCGGCGAGCCGGATTTTGGCTGATCGAACCGATCGCCTCCACGACTTGCACGAGCACATTTTGCAGCGGGGAATTGTCCAGGGCCAAAGTCGATCCAGAGATGCTGACAGCGGATTGGAGGGCCAAATCAACTTGTTGGGTTCCCAGCGGCACGGTGACGCCCAACTTCCAGGCGCCCTGTTCGCCGCTTACGGCCGAGACATCAAAGGAAGAATCGCTGACGTTGAACAAGAAAATCCGGTACGCGCCTGCGGCGTCAGTCGTGCCGTTTGCACGGACAACCCCATCTTGTTCTACCGTGACTCTGGCACTTCCCACGGGATTTCCATCTGAACCGGTCACTTTTCCCGCGATGACCCTTGCGGTGGTTGCTGAGGAACCCGGGGAAGCAGTTGGGCGAGTCGTTTCTACGATCTTCGCGTTTCCAACGAGTTTCCCATGGTAGGCGTTCGTCGAGGCGTCGTTCGCAGTGCCGTCATCGAAATTTCAGATAGCGACTAAGCCGGCCTCCCGTCCGGTGAGGTTCCTGAACATACTGTCGCGAATCTCCCGCTCCGTCCGTTCGCGATTCCAGACTCGAACCTCGTCGAGTTGTCCATCAAAGCGCCTTCCCTCTCCGTCTTCGCTAGCACGTCCAAGCCAATTCGGTTGACCATTAATCGAATTGAAGCTCCCGGTGAATTCGTTCGTCCCCACAAGTACTCCATCGCAAAAGAGCTTCATACCCGTTTTTCCGGAAACCGCGGCGATGTGATGCCATTTCTGCAACACAACGAGTCCCTCAACATTTACCTGAGCCACGGTTCCTTTTGGCGCGAGGAAATAGTTCAACCGGTTTCCACCCTGCAGTCGGATGCCCAGATTGTCCCAAGGAGCGCCGAAGGTGAAGACGCGCTGATCGCCTTCGTCGCTCTGGAACTTAACCCAGGCTTCAACGGTTGCGCTGGCCAGATTCGTAAAAATGTTCTCCGGGAGCGCGACACCGGTTTCTGAGCCTTCCAATTGGAGCGCCTTTTCCGGCTGGAGAGGAGCTTTCGGCGCGGGCAATTCCGCCTCGACCACCTTGGCATTGCCGACGAATTGGCCGTGAAACGCATTCTTGGACGAATCGTTCGCCGTCCTATCGTTGAAATTCCAGAGCGCGACCAAGCCGACTTCCTTGCCGGTAAGATTCTTGAACATGTTGTCGCGGATTTCCTGTTCGCTGCGTTCTCGGTTCCACACCCTGAGTTCATCGACTTGTCCGTTGAGAGTCGTTTCGCCCGCCGCATTCGCCCTGGCGTTTTGCCACCAGCCGATCGCATTGAGCAATTCGGGGTTGAGGTCGAACGGGTTCCTATGGTCATTGGCCGCAACCAGGACCCCATTGCAATAAAGCTTCATTCCGCCTCGTCCAGACACAGCCGCGATGTGGAGCCATTCCTGTAATTCGATGACTCCTCCGGGTGTCGCCAGGATTTCTCCAGCGCTCCAGAGCTCAACGCCAGACGGATCGGCGTTCACTGGACTCCCCGGTCTAACGCCCATGGTTATGTTGAATCCAAAGAAGTGCGCAAGGTAGAGAGGCACGGTCCGCGGGCTGCGCCATTTAACCCACCCTTCCACGGTGGCCGTGCTCAAGTTGGTGAAGATGTGCGGAGGGAGTGCGACATAGCTGCCTTTTCCATCGAGATCGAGGACTCTCTGGGTTCTCGTCGATGCGGTCGGCACGGGGAGTCGTGCTTCCACGACTTTCGCGTTGGCCAGGAGTTTTCCATGATGCCCGCCAGCACCGGCATCCTTCACGAGCCCATTCTCGATCCTCTCAAAATTCCACAGCCCGACCAAATCCGGTTCTTTCCCGGTGAGTTCATTAAACATGTTTTCGCGAATCTGGTGCTCGGTCCAGGCCGTTTTCCAAACCCGGAATTCGTCGATCTGGCCGTCGAACGTAATCCTATCCTGATGCACCGAAGGGAAACCGGTCCGGCCGAGCCTGTTGGTGCTGGATCCGATAGCGGCCAAACTACCGGTATAGGCGTTGCTGGCCACGAGCACTCCGTTGCAGTAGAGCGTCATCCCCTCGGGGCCTGATACTGCGGCGACATGGTACCAGGTGTTCAGCTCAATGATGCCTTCGGCCGTGGCCGAATGGATCGTGCCTTCGTTGTTGATGAGGAATGCAAGGCAAGTCGGCGGTTCCTGGCCGACTTGGATGTTGTTGTTGAATCGGCCAAACGTGAAAAACCGCTGCACGGAGGGTGGTTGCGTAGCCCGCCATTTCACCCACGCCTCGACCGTCCCGTGCGTGAGATTCGTAAAAATATTCGACGGCAGTTCGACGTAGGCGCCGGTACCGTCGAGGTCCAGGACGTGGTTCGCCAGAGCAGGTCGAGCGTTGAGCGTTCGCCTGGTCTTGAGCGTGAATGTTTGCCGCGCAGAGCCACGCGGTCATAAGGAGAGGAGCGAGGGTTTTCATACGCTGAATTGGAATCGCAACGCGCGGAAAGCTGTGTTTCGCGCAGAGGATAACATGATGCCCCGCTTATGCAAAGGGCGTGCCACCGGTTGGCTCCGGTCCCCGCGTGACTCTCAGATGCGGGAATCGAGAGGCACAGTGGTTTGTGGATGGCCAGTTTAGGGTCCGCGAAGCTCGGAAGGAATTTCGCCAGCCTGTCGCAGTGTTTTCCTTTCTCTGCGGAATGATTCCGCAGAGCCGCCGCTCTATGCGCAATCTATGCGTAACGCCGATCTCCCGGCCGGCAAGTCGCGCATCTTAGGGTCTGTGCAAAAATAAATTCCGGTTTTGCTGGAGGCGATTTCGCTTTCTGGCGAGGCACGACGAAGGAGCATAGCCAGGGCTCTGCGACTGAGGAGAAACGAAGTCAGAAAGCGAAATCGCCCCAGCCCTCCGGGGCGGGGCGGCGCCTGGCCTGCTGCTTCGTCGTCCGCTCGGTCACAGCCCGCTGCGGGGATGCTCCCCTCGCTCACTCCTCGCAGCAGGCCAGGCGGCGCTCCCGCCAAAATCCGAAGTTATTTTTGCACGGACCCTTAGTGGTCCGTTTCGTAAATACGCTCACGTTCGTTGCGCCCAATTTGGCCTGGGGCAAGGCGCGACGAGCGAGCATCCCCCGCCAGTGGGGCTGTGACCGAGGAGCAACGCAGCCCCAGGCAAAATTC
>VHCZ01000240.1 GCA_016871535.1 Verrucomicrobiota bacterium | reverse complement strand
CACGAAAGGTGCGCTCTCTCTCGTCGAGACCCCATCAACCGGAGAGCCGGATGCGGGAAATCCGCCCGTCCGGTTCGGAGGGAGGGGTGACGCTCGTGTGTCATCCCTACCCCTATCTCATGTCGGTTCACGACAAATGATTTTGCCTGCGTCTCGACGTGTGTAACACTCTCGACGACTTTCCCGTGGCGAAAAGAGTCCAATCTGTTCGGAGCCGGTCCAGCGCCTCCAAGCAGTCCGCGGTCGCGGAGTTGAAGGACGGTGCGCAGCGAGCGCTGTTGTCTTCGCCTGTCGAGGAATCGACCTCAGCGTCTGGTGGCGCAACCCGTCTTCAGTTCGTACGCAATCATCCGTGCATGGCCCGCCGCCACGATTTCTTTGCCGGCCGGCGTTTCCCACACAATCGGCGTGCAGTACGAAGTGCGGGAGAGCCGTTTGGTTTCCCACTTGAGCGAGCCGGTCGCCGCGTCGAGCGCGATGATCTTCGGATCCTTCATCTCATCCCGGACGAGCACCACCGCCCCGTCCACGATGATCGGCGAAACTCCACTGCCGAATTCGCCGGCCGTGACCGCCGGCGGCAACTCCAACTTCCAGAGCTGCTTGCCCGAAAGATCGTAGCCAAACAAACCGCAAGAGCCGAAGTACGACACGATCCGCTCGCCGTCCGTCGCGGACGTGGATGAGGCCGGGCTTCCTTCGGTTTTGTGGTACGGCTCCAGTTGTTTGGCTGGAGCCTCGGCCCGCCAGGCCTCCTTCCCGTCGGCGCGGTTGAACGCTACTGTATAAAGTCTCCCGCCTTCATGCGCCGTGATCACCAACTTATCTCGCACGATGATGGGAGAAGACAGCCCGGGGGGGCGCCGGCACCTTCCACTTCACGTTCTTATCCGGCCCCAATTCGACGGGCGGCTTTTGGTCGTTCACGACGCCCGACCCGTTCGGCCCCCGGAACTGAGGCCAGACGAGCGGCTTCTCCGCCGCCGTCAGCAGATTTGCGAATACTCCGACCGCTACCAGCGTGATTGATGTTCTCATGTCGTCAGTCATTGTTGATTTGTTTTGGCGCGCTCCACCGACCAGTGACACTTGGTAGGGACGGATTCCATTCCGTCCCTGACTAATCCTTGAGGCGTGTCTTGAAGGGAGAGACGGACCACGGAAAAACCAGGAGCCTCCGTCGGCCCATCGTCTCTTCCTCGGCGGCGGTCTGCCTCAAGGATTGATTTGGGACGGAGTGGAATCCGTCCCTACCAACACGCTAAACACGTCCGGCTGGAAACTTGCCCTACGCTACTTCCTCCGCACCGATGACGCCCCGGAGGTGTGGGCCCGCACATCTTTGGGGTCGCCCACATAGCTTACGGTTGAGGCGCCGCTGGCATCGGCGACCAAATTCCCGCTGGCAGCAACGGTGATTCGGCTCGCTCCGCTCGCGTGAGCGGCCGTGTCGCCGGATGGATATTCATCGAAGTTGACGTTGCTCGCGCCGGAAAGTTCCGCGTCCAATCGCTTGTCTGAACTGAAACCCGTCAAGGTCGCGCGCACGGCGCCGCTCAAATCCAGCCCGGTCAATTCCGGCAGCGTGACGGCGGCCTTCATCGTGGCTTGGCGCACATTGATTCCGGGGGCGAGTTTGATGCGCAGCGTTTCGCCGGCCTGGGTCACGTCCAGGTGCTCAACCAGGTTGTCATCCACGGTGATGGCGACGCCATGTTTGGGGCCTTGCGTAACTTCGACTTGAAAGGCGTTGCCCACGGCCAGTCTCGAGAACGCCGTCAAGTCGTAATCCTTCGTCACGGTGTGACCGGAGCCGGTGATCCCGGCCCCCAGAACGCCGCACCCGGCAGAAACCAGAACGAGCGCCAGGCAAACGAACAGTGCGGCCGCCTGCGCGAATCGGATGGACCGTCGCGGCGGAGGGATGGGGTAAGAACGAGGAAGTGGATGGCCGTTATCCATAGCGGAAAAGTGACAGATTCGCCGGGGCCCCGTCAAGCAAGCCAGTATCGCCGAGGCAACCCCTCAGTTAGCGACGGTGGAGCGACGCTCCTGCGGAGCTTGTCTTCGATGGCATTGGCTCGGCAGGAAGTCCTCGCCCCACCTTAGTGGTCCGTTTCGTAAATACGCTCACGTTCGTTGCGCCCAATTTGGCCTGGGGCAAGGCGCGACGAGCGAGCATCCCCCGCCAGTGGGGCTGTGACCGAGGAGCAACGCAGCCCCAGGCAAAATTCGGCGCAACCCGAAGGGCGGCAGTTCTTTTTCGCCAGACTTCGTTGCTTGCTCCTTACAGATCCACTTCGGGATATGCTCGTCGCTCGCGCCTCGTCTGGCCGAAAAATCCCTTGCCGCGAACGTGATCGTATTTATGAAATGGACCACTTAGGGTCTGTGCAGTCCGTGGGATACGCTACAGCGCTTGGTTATTGGACGCCGCGTTCCCCCTCACCCTGGCCCTCTCCCTCAGGGCTCCCTCAGGGAGAGGGAACTGCACCGGCGTATCGACCGATCCGCCACGCTCAGCTTGTCGGAATCCGGCAAACGATTCTCCCTCTCCCTGGGGGAGAGGGCCGGGGTGAGGGGGAAGGAACTGTCGCCTATCCTGCGGTCTCCTCAGTAACTACCTTAACTGTTGGGTGAGGGGATACTCGCCGAGAAATTCTTGGCCAGGATTCACGGAGCATTCTATAAGTCTGCCTATGCACACTCCCTGCTTCGCTTACATTCGCCTCATGATTTCCAGCGTCCTGCTTCTCGCGGCGCTACTTTTGCCGGCCCGCGCGCAAGAACCGGATTTTCTGGCCGAGCGCGACGTGATGATTCCGATGCGTGACGGCACCAAGCTCGCCGCGAATATTTTCCGGCCCAAGGGAGACGCGCGTCATCCAGCCATCCTGCTGCGCACGCCCTACGGCAAGCCGGACGAGAAGTGGGGCGACGCCAAACGCTACACCGCCGCCGGGTATGCGATGGTGGCGCAAGATTGCCGGGGCCGGGGAAAATCCGAAGGCGCCTGGGATCCGTTCCGCTACGATGTCGAGGACGGCTTCGACACGCAGGAGTGGCTGGGCAAGCAACCCTGGTGCAACGGCGACATCGGCACTTCCGGCGGCTCGTACGTCGGCTGGACGCAATGGGCCTCGGCGGCGAACGCCAGCCCGCACCTCAAGTGCATGGTGCCGGTGGTGCCGTTCGCGGATGTGTTCGACGACATCGCCTACGCGGGTGGCGCCTTTCAACTCGCGCTGCTGATGGGTTGGGGCACGGCCGTAGGAGGGGTGGCGCTCGCGCCGGACAAATTGCAGGCCGCGTATCGGCACCTGCCTCTGCGCAACTTCGCCGACCAGTTCGAGAAAAGGATTCCTTACCTGAACGAATGGGTGGCGCACAACACCTACGACGAGTTCTGGAAGAAGCGCGGCATCGACCGACGCTACCGGGACGTGACCGTGCCTGCGCTCAACATTGGCGGCTGGTACGACATCTTTTCCAAAACCACGATCGATCTTGTGGATCGCGTGCGGGAACAATCGCGCGACCGCTCCGCGCGGCGAAATCAATTCGTGGTCATGGGGCCGTGGGCGCATGGCGTCGGCGTCCAGAAAGTTGGCGAGCTCGACTTTGGAACGGACGCGAAACTGAATGTCGGCGACCTGCAATTTCAGTGGTTCGAATACTGGCTGAAGGGACGCGAGACCGGCGTGCAGGATTGGCCGTCGCTTTACCTGTTTGTCATGGGTGAAAACCGCTGGCGCGCGGAACACGAGTGGCCGCTGAAGCGGACGAAGTTCACTCCGGTGTATCTGCGCAGCGGCGGCAAGGCGAACTCGCTGCGTGGTGAAGGCCAGTTGGCGATGGAAAAGCCGGGAGACGAACCGAGCGACACATTCACGTATGATCCCAACAATCCAGTGCTAACTCATGGCGGCAACAATCTGGTCGGCGCCACCGCCGGACCGTTTGATCAAACGAAGATCGAGGAACGCGACGACGTGCTCGTCTATACCAGCGCGCCGCTGGATCAACCGCTCGAAGTCACCGGCCTGGTGAAAGTGCTCCTCCACGCCGCGTCGTCCGCGCGAGACACGGATTTCACCGCCAAGCTCGTGGATGTTCATCCCGACGGCAAAGCTTACAACCTTTGCGACGGCATCATCCGGGCGCGGTACCGGAACGGCATGGCGAAAGCGCAGCTTCTGGAACCGGGAAAGGTGGAGCGGTATGAGATCGATCTCTGGGTGACGAGCAATCTGTTCAAGCCCGGCCATCGCCTCCGCGTGGAGATTTCGAGCAGCAACTTCCCGCGCTTCGACCGCAATCCAAACAGCGGCTTGCCATTCGGGACGGACACGGAATTGAAGATTGCGACGCAAACCGTTTTCCACGACGCAGCCCGTCCCTCGCACATCCTCCTGCCGGTGATACCGCGGTGAGGAACCGAAGGTTCGTTGGGTGTTATGAGACACATTATCCTCCTCAGCGCCGTTGGGCTGTTTGGTCTGCCAGATGCAGTCGCCCAACGCCCGGTTGCCTTCCCGCAAACCAAGCTGTTGACCTGGGAAGAAGCGGACCTTTCGTCCAGGCTCATGGATGGCGCGCATCGTTTTGTGGAGCGCAAGATCGCGGAAGCGCCAGCAAAGCGCGGCCGATTCTGGACGCGCGATTTCTCTGCGCCCGAGGCCTACGCCAAATCGGTTCAACAGAATCGCGAGCGTTTCAGAACATCATTGGCGCAGTGGATCCACGGCGGCCTTCGGGGATGGAACGGTTCGGCGATGACGCGCATCCGGCTTTGGTTGCGGAGACTTCGCGGTATCGCGTTCATCAAGTCCGCTGGCCCGTGCTGGAGGGATTCTTTGGCGAAGGCCTGTTGATCCAGCCGAAAGGAGAGACCAACGGTCACGTCATCGCGCTGCCGGATGCGGACCAAACGCCGGAGCAATTGATGGGACTGGCCGAAGGCATTCCTCGTGAATCGCAAGCGGCCCGGCGGTTGGCCGAGAACGGATTCGAGGTGATCGTGCCAGCGTTGATCAATCGGCAGAAGCTCGCGACCGAAGACAAACAACTGCGCGCCTCCGATCAAACGTATCGCGAATGGATTTATCGGCAGGCTTTTCACATGGGCCGCCACGTCATTGGTTACGAAGTGCAAACCGTCTTGGCCGCCACGGACTGGTTTCGCCAGCAACATGGCGGTGACGCGAAGATCGGTGTGTGCGGGTTTGCCGAAGGCGGGTTGATTGCTTTCTACGCCGGGGCGTTGGATCAGAATCTCGCGACGACACTGGTCAGCGGCTATTTTGACTCGCGCGAAGCCATCTGGGCCGAACCCATCTACCGAAACGTCTGGGGATTGATCCGCGAGTTTGGCGATGCAGAGATTGCTTCTCTCATTTTCCCGCGCGCGCTGATGATCGAGCATTCCGTCGTGCCTGCCATCACTGGCCATAAAGGCGACTGGCGCACGCCGGACTTCGCCCGCGCAGCGGCAGAAGTAAAGCGGATTGAAACTGGACCGAAATTCCCCAAAGCCATGTTCGTGCATGGCGAGCAAGAAACGCCCATCGGCCCGTTCTCCGATGCCGCATTGACCGCGTTTGCCGGCAGGTTCGGGGTGGCGAAACTCCAAGCGCTTTCCGATGAAATGCCGGTTGATCGGCGCGCCGGGTTCGATCCGGTGGAACGGAATCTTCGCCGGGTTCAAGAAATGGAAAACCACGTGCAGATGCTCGTGCGCCAGGCGGACAGAGTTCGGGACGAATCTTTTCTCTACACAGTCATGCCGGTGTGGACTAACAACCAGTGGAGCACGGCCCGCCGCCATCCCACTCATCCGCCGGAACAATTCATCGAAGGGGCAAAAGCCTTTCGCCGCCAGTTCCAGGAAGAAGCCATGGGCCAGTTCGACGAACCTTTGCTCCCGTTCAATGCCCGCACTCGAAAGGTCGCCGAGACCGAGAAATGGACCGCCTACGACGTTGTCCTGGATGTCTGGCCGGAAGTGTTTGCCTGGGGCGCGCTTGTTTTGCCAAAAGATCTGAAACCGGGCGAACGGCGGCCCGTCGTGGTTTGCCAGCATGGCCGCAACGGCGTGCCACGCGACACCATCGACGCCAACCATTCCGCCTACAACAATTTTGCCGGGGTCCTCGCCGAGCGCGGCTTCATCACGTTCGCGCCGCACAATCTGTATCGCGGCGAAGACCGGTACCGCTGGCTGGACCGCAAAGCGAACACGATCAAGGCCACGCTGTTCTCGTTCATCCTAGCGCAGCACGATCAGATTTTGCGCTGGCTCGAATCCCGTCCCGAGGTGGACGGCAGCCGCATTGCTTTCTACGGCTTGAGCTACGGCGGCGAAACCGCCGTCCGCGTCCCGACCATCCTGGAGAAGTATTGCCTCTCAATCATCCGGCGAATAGAACCGCTCTAGTCTAGATTAGATTAGACGGGCATTGGTGTCGTACAAACTGACTCCTCCAAACCCGATCCCGGCATTAAAGCCGATATCAAGCCCGGCGAAAGAATTCGTCCGGACGCCAGGCACAAAGGCAGATAGATCCCACCCAGGAAGCAGATCAGAAATCGGTCCTCGACCCGAGACAATCCCTGGAACCGTTTGCTCCAGGACCGTAATATTCGTCCTCGCCTCCTCAAACCCGAGGTTTCTGAAACTCGCTGCCTCAGCCACCAGGCAGAGGGCGATGGAAACGAGACATCCTGCGCAATGAAGATGAACGCGTTCCTTAATCATCCAAGCGATTTCCCAGTAAACATGGCGGGCGAACTTGTTTGCGTAAAGATTCAGTTAACAAAAGACAACGAAGAGAACAAAGCCTCGCGGATCGGGCCGAGTCCGATTCGGGCACGCGGCGCAAGGTCCTTATTTCAGTGACTCCGATTAGAACGGGGAAAGTGTTGACCGGCGCTTTCCTGATCTTCGTAGCTCCTCAGTTAACGACGATGGAGCGACGCTCCTGCGGAGCTTTTCTTCGAGGGCATTGGCTCGGCAGGAGTCCTCGCCCCACCTTAGCCGTCTCTATGCAACAGAATAGAGCATCAACCACGGATGAACACGGATAGACGCGGATAAGACTGAGTTTCTCCCATCGAAAGTCCAATCAGTAAAAAGTGATCTCCAGTGCTGAGAGCACAAATTCATTTCGCTCGGCCTATCCGTGTTAATCCGTGTCCATCCGTGGTTTCTCTTCTGAATAAGTTACGGCTTAGCTTCCTTAACTGAGGGGATACTGATCTTCGTTGTCTTCGTTTGCTTTTGTTAGAATCTGAATCGTTGCGAAATCACTTTCGCCTCACCACGCGCTCCGGGCGCGGAGGCTGCGCGAGCGCCGTCTGGCTCATGGCGATCATTTCCTCCAGATAAACTGTCGGATCGAACCCGTTCGCAATACCGATTCGGTAAGGGATATCCGGCTGGACCACCGCCAGTACCGGGCCAGGACGCATCGTATCTTCCGCCTCGGAAAGTCGAAACCATCCGTAGGCAGGGATGAACAGCCAGACCGCCAGGGTGCTCAATGCCGGAATCGCCAGGCCGTGTTTGTTCCTTGGGAAGCGCACGCGCCCTTGCGTGCTGTGGTCGGCGCTCTCGCCGACCACGGTCTCCCCACGAACTTCCCCCTCGCCCCGTCCCTCTCCCCCTCCGAGGGGGAGAGGGTGTCCGGAGGACGGGTGAGGGGGAAGTTCAGCCGTCCACCGCCCGAAGTTTCGTTTCGGAGAACTTTCTCCCCGAACAGAACCATTATACGGTGGTTGCATTCCTCGATGATTCCGACCGTCGAGGCGCCGGTCGGGACACGCGAGGGCGCGCGTGCTCCCCAGCCACGCCAGCGCTGCGTCCGCCAGCAGTCCGTTGATCATTCCCAAAGCGAAGTCCAGACCATAGACGCCGGCCAGGTCGCACACTTGAATCATCCAAAGCTGGTCGTAGCATGGCGCCTTGAGCAGGCCCGTGGGGAGGGCCAGCGGCCCCAGGTTGCGGAGGAACTCGCCGCCGACCCATGCCACCGGCAACGCGAACGTCAGCGGCCACGCCCATCGTTCGTGCAGCCATCGCATGGCGAGCGCCACCGGCGCCAAGGTAGTCGCCTGCCAACACGCCATTACGGCCAACCCGCTCCAGGAGTAGAATCCCAGGAAGTGCTGCGCCGCCATAAAGAATATCCAGCCTCCAACGCACGCGAACACACAGGACCCACGCCGCCGAGGCGCTCCGACGATGCCCAGTGCGAACGGGACGCGGGACGAGCGCAAAGAACGCAGCGGGCAGGCAATCGTGAACCTGAAGCGTAAGGGCCACGATCCACGCCAGCGCCAGCGCCGCCAGAGTGGCGCGTCGATAGCGCTTCCCAGCAGTCCGTTTTCCCGGCAATCGACCTGCGAGTGTCATTGATATTGGTGAAGGAGTCGATCGCGTCGTTCCGGCTTAACCGGCTCTATGCAGTAGAAACCTCACGCAGAGGCCGCCAAGCCCGCAACGGCAAATAAGAAAATGGACTTCCGGCGTTTCAATTCCTGCCACTGATTACTGTGCAGACCGTGGGATTGACGACAGATCGACCGGAGAACCGTAGCTATACAGATTTTCAATCTGCTGTATCGCCGATTTCCAATCGGCAGGGCGCCGGCAAATCCCAGCGTGCTCGGACTGGGAGACGCCCCGCAGAATACAATTCTGCGATCCGGCAGAGTGCAACTCTGCGCTACGAGCTTTGTCGTCCATCCCGCGGACCAAGCAGTAACGGTGCCTTTCCGCAGCAGTTCCACGCCTTCCCTTTGCGTCCTTGGCGATCTTTGCGTGAGATCAAATGCTCGGGACTTGCGTGGAAACGGCTTAGCCGTGACTATTCAAAAGCCTAACCGCGAATGGACGCCAATGGACGCGAATCCCAAGGCGAAAATGTTTGTTTTCGGCAGCGGACGGGGTTCACCGTTTAGGGAGTGGAACTGGCAGTCTCTCCCGAGTTCAGATCGGCTGTCTCTATTAGCGTTCATTCGCGTCCATTCGCGGTTCAACTGAGTTGTTACGGCTTCGCTTGGTTGTCCATCGTCCCGGTGTCAGGCCGAAGGACGAGCGCATTCCAGGTGTTGGTTCCGGACGGAAGGAGCGGCGCCAGGGAGTCCGTGATGCGAAAACTATACTCGTTGGCGGCAGCGTTCAACACCGCCCGGCGTTCCGCGGCGTCGAAAAAACCAGTTGTGTCGAAGCGATAGTCGAACTGGATGCTAAGGGTCTGTGCAAAAATAACTTCCGGTTTTGGCGGGAGCGCCGCCTGGCCGGATGCAAGGCGCGAGGAGGGAGCATCCCCGTTTTGGGGCTGTGACCGACGAGCAACGCCGCAGCCGGCCAGGCGCC
>VHCZ01000239.1 GCA_016871535.1 Verrucomicrobiota bacterium | reverse complement strand
GGGATCAACGCTTGGAGTTTCTTCTGGATGCGGGCAAAGCTCTTCAGCCTTTCGGAGCAGATCTTGTATTCCTCGCGGCTCAAGATCCCATCCGCAAATTCCTCGTCCAGCGATGAAGCCATGCTCTCGATTCGTTTCTGTGAAGAAAGGAGCCGCGGCTTGACAAAATCCGAATAACCGGCTCGGAGCAAATTGCCGAGATCCAGCTCGACTTCGAAGTGGTCCCGTCGCTCGCCATGCACCCAGACCAGCCGGATAGCCCGCCAGGCCAGCAATTGCCTCGTGCCCGTGCTGGCGCTGCCTTTGCTGATGCCGAGCAGTTCGGCAATTTCGTCCTGCGACAGCGGTTTGGGGGAAAGGTAAAGCAGCCCGTAAATCTGTCCCGTGGAGCGGGGCACTCCGAGAAGCTGGCACACCCGTCCGCCCGCTTCGATCATGTCCAGTCGAGTCTTGGAGAGCGTCCGAGGCGCCTTCTCCGCGGGAGCAATCATGGGATCCTCCATTCCGGAAACGAACGCTTCGCGAGACTTCACGCAGGCGAAAAATGTGAGGTACACTTCGTGCCGGTCAATTCGCCGGACGCTCTGGCGCCGGCGAATCGCTTAAGGCGACTCGAAGCGTTCAATTTGAATTGAACGAAATATATGAACTGAATCGAAAATCAAGGAAATTCTTAGAGCGTGTCCGAAAATTGCGCGGGGTCCTGCGGCGAGGGATTTTGGCTGTGGCCAAGGCGGCGAGGTCCGAGCATCCCCAACGCGGGCTGTAAGGACCGAGCCAACGCAGGCCACGGACAAAAGACCCGCCGCCCGGAGGGTTTTCGCGCCAAAGGCCGCCTGGCTTCGTTGCTCCTCAGTCGAAGATCCAGGGAGGATATTCTCCTTCGTCGCGCCTCGCCATCCGGCCTTTGGCGCGAAAACAGGACCCCGCGGAATTTTCGGACACGCTCTTAGAAACATGCGAAGCGAGCCGACGCCCCTCCTCTCCCCAGCCCTCTCCTCCCTTCGGGAAGAGAAGGAGAAGACTTCGTTGACCGACCGTTTTGATCGCACCCGAGCATCTCCCCACCAATTGACTTAATTGGGGATTCGGACTTCAATCTCCGCGATGCAAATCGAGAGTTTGAAAGTCTTCTGCGACCTGGCGGAAACGGAGAGCTTCACCAAGGCGGCGCACATCAATGACATCACGCAGTCCGCCGTCAGCCAGCAAATCAGTTCGTTGGAACGTCAATTCAAGTCGCTGCTCATCGAGCGTTCCAAAAAAAAATTCCGGCTGACGCGCGAAGGCCAGGTGCTCTACGAATTCAGCAAGCAGATCATCCAGACCTACGATTCCCTGCACAGCAAGCTCCAGGAGATCAAAGATATCATCTCCGGCACGATCCGCGTGGCGACGATTTACAGCATCGGCTTGCACGACTTGCCGCCTTACATCAAGAAATTCCTGAAGAGCTATCCGACCGTCAATGTCCACGTCGAATACCGCCGCTCGAATCAAGTTTATGAGGACGTGCTTGGGAACGCCGTGGATATCGGCCTCGTCGCCTATCCCTCGAAGGACACCAAACTCGAAGTTCTGCCGTTGCGGCGGGACAGGCTGGTCATGATTTGCCACCCGCAGCATTCCATGGCGAAGCAAAAATCAGTGCGCCTGCCCGAATTGTCCGGACAAAAATTCGTTGGCTTCGAGCCCGACATCCCGACGCGCAAGGCCATCGACAAGATTCTCAAGGATAACAACGTGTCGGTGCAGCACGTCATGGAGTTTGACAATATCGAGACCGTCAAACGCGCGGTGGAGATCGACGCGGGGATCTCCATCGTCCCGCAGAGCACCATTCTGCAAGAAATCACCAAGCAGACGCTGGCCCAGGCGGAATTCCAGGATGGGGAGTTTTATCGGCCCCTGGCGGCGATCTACAAAAAGAACAAAGTGCTCTCGCCGGCGATGAAGCAATTCCTGGCGATCTTGAAGAGCCCGTGAGAGCGGGTTGGCTGGCCAGTTAACACCCGGCTTCAGCCGGGTGACTTGAACTCAAGGGAGGGTGGGAAACCGTTTCAACAGTTTCCTCGTTCCGCCAAGCGAGCCAGTACTTTTCGACGAAGCTTTGGTATTCCTCCATGAAGGACTTCTTCCGATGATGTTCTTGCTGGTTCGCGATGTCCTCGACGACACGCGCGACATGCGACTGCGACACAGAAAAAACCCCGTACCCGCGTCCCCAGGCGAACCTTCCTTGGACGAGGCGATTTTCGTTGATCCAATGAGAGGACTCGCCTTTGAGTCATTGACGGACGCTCTCGATGGAATGGCTCGTTGGCAGAATCAAAGCGTGGACGTGATCTGCATTCACGAAATTGATTTTCATGTTTCTGTCCTCAGCTTGGACTCGGAGAAGTCCACGACGTGTCCCTGTTGCTACTTCTCCTTCAACTCCACCGCTCCCGTCCACTCGCCGTCCGGGGGGTGACTGCGAAGCTCGGCGATGTGGTTGAGGAGGAACTTGGAAGGTCCGTCCTCGGGATGCAGCTTCAACACGCAGTGAAATCCGGCTTCTGCGGCGTCGATGTCTTTTCCTTCGAAATGCTTCAGCGCTTCCGCGTAAGCCTCGCGCCAAGCTTTTGAACCGTCCGCCTGTTCCGGTCCGCTCAGAAGTTCATGGACCTCGACCTCTTTCTCGAAGCCTTTGAGCCGAAATCGTCCGCACTTTCGCGTCACGAATCTGTCCCGCACGCCTGAATAAAGGTCCGAAGTGATCAAAAGATCCGTGCCCAGGTATTTGTTCAGACCCTCCATGCGCGAGGCCAGGTTGATGTTCTCTCCCAGCGCGGTGTAATCGACCCGGTTTGAGCTTCCAAAATTCCCCACGTTCGCGACGCCGCAATGCAGGCCAATGCGCGTCCGGACGGTTTTTCCGGACTTGCCGAAGGTGAACTTGGACGCCGAATCTCTCAATAGCAACGCCCCGCGACAGGCCAACTCCTGGTGATTCGACTGCGGCTCAGGCGCGTTCCAGATCGCGAAGATCGCGTCCCCGATGAACTTGACGACCGTGCCTTGCGCCGGATGGATGCAGCGGTTAACGGTGATCTCAAAATAACTGTTCATCATGTCCGCCAGTTCATCGGAATCCATCCCTTCGGACATTGACGTGAAGTTGGCGATATCGCTGAAGAGAATGCTCACCTGTTGCTTTTCAGCGCCGGGCTTGAGGATGGCGGGATTCTTCTTAAGTTTCTTCACCTGTTGCGGCGAGACGTACATCGAGAGCGATTGCTCCATCAGGCGGCCCTGGACGTAGAGGCTGATGGAATTGAAAACGATGGACCAGACAGTCACGGCTGGAATCTGAACACCAGCCACGATGAACCAGGAATACCAACTTCTTTGCTCCACGAAGTAATAATAGGCAACCGCGGTCACTGCCGTTATGCCAAGCAGACCAACGCCCGCCGCATGGATCGGCCTGAGCTTTGGCAAAACAAAGCCAAAGGCTAACCCGGAGAGGAGCACCAACCAAAGATCACTCAAATACGGGACGCGGGTCAGCCAGTCCCCGCGGATGAGGTTCAGAGCAACTGTCGCCTGAATCTCGACTCCAGGCATATAGAGTTGCTTTCCCACGACTCCCTCTGCCCAGAGACCAAACGGCGACCGGTACTCATCTTTTCTTTGGCCGGATGCGTACGTTACAATCTTGGCACCAATAAAAACCACTTTGTCCTTGAAGAATCCCGGTTCGACGAGTTCGGCCTTGTTGGTCGATACAACCTGGAAGAAGCTGACGTGATTCAAGACGCCGGGGGGGCCATAGTAGTTCACCCACCGAGGGTTGAACTTCGCCTTGGGATCCTTTGTGATCTCTGCTCCCAGAAACTCGGCAGTCGTCCAACCTAGGCTTGAAATCACGTCGTTAGGCGAGCCAGGGAAGTGCCTTCTCACGAATAGGTCAGCGCTTGGATTCATTTCGGAGGTCCCGACGCCGGCGGCGCCATCGAGAAAAATGTCCAGGGGAACGATTGTTGTGCTGCCCACGGCATTCGCACTCCCACCGGTGCCCTTCTGCTCCATTTGCACCCAATCGGCAGCCAGGATCACCTTGCCAAAATCTTTTATGGCCTTGGCAAATTGGCGATCTTTTTCGGGATCAGGGCCGGGATCGCTAAACACCACGTCAAAAACCGCGGCCTTTGCGCCGTCTTCTCGCAACCTATCTAGGAGCCGCGCATGATATGAACGGTCCCAGGGGGCGTTATAGGGTTGGTTGAGTTTCTGATGTGACGCGTCGTCCATGAACACGACGACCGCTTCTTCTGGCATGCGATACCGACGCTGAGCAAACGGCAATTCGTAGCTCAGATGCTGGAGTCGAACTCCGAGACGGTCTCCCAAACTGCCAAGCCGCCCCAGACCGATCTTCTCCAGTCGAAAAACCGCAGAGATATCCAGCATCAGCAGTGCGCCAAGCCCCACGCCCAGTGCGACGCCAACGCCCCAGCCTTTGGGTGCTGCGAACAGTTGTTTGAAGCTCACTAGAAGTTAAACCTCAGCCGCGCGGTGAAAGTCCGCTCGTGCGCCAGCTCCGTGTGCAGGTTGAGCGGATTGAGTTTGTAGTCCTGATCCGTCAGGTTCAACAGGCCGACCCGGATCTCCGCGAGCCGGCGCGGAAAGCGATAACCCACGAAGAAGTTCAGGTGCCAGAAATCGTCGCCGGGAATGTCCGCGGCGTAACCCTGATTGCTTTGCTTGAACCACAGGCCTTCCACCGCGCTGAAGAATCCGCACGGGATGCTGTAAATCGCCCCCAGGCTCAACTCATGGAGCACGGCGGAAAGGTCCTGGTCCAAAACCAGATTGGCCGGGGAGGTGGCCACACCGCCCGGCATGGCAGTGAACCGGTCGAGCAAATCGGCGTGGCTGAGCCGATAGGTTGCACCGATCGACCATTCCTTGCCGAGCAGTTGGTTGACCGTGAAGAGCAGAGATTTCTCCCGGAAATCCAATTGCTCTGGCGTGCGGGACGCCGCCGGTTGCTTAAGGAAAAACGCGTCATAGACACCGAAACTCCGTTCCGCCTCCGAATTCAACACCTGGCCTTCGACACCCAGATAAGTGCCGGTGGGAAATCGTTGGTCAGCCCCGGCGCCCCAAAGCTCAAACTCCGATCCGGCCACCAACCCGCGCACGGATTCCGGAATCAGACTGCGGTACGCCTGGCTGAACCCGGCGATCTGCACCGGTTCGATGCGGACGCTGGTGTCGAAGAACGAGCCGCCCAACGACCGCGAATAATAGGCGCGCAAGTTCGTGTCCGGAGTTGGCGACCAGAGCAAGCCGACTTTCGGGGAAACCTTCTCCTGTTCCGCCTCGAGGTCGGTGATCGGCGCGATGTCGATGTTGGCCGGATAACGAAGTTTGTCGTAGGTGACACCGGCGGTCAGCCGCAACGGCTCCAGGATTTGCCACTGATGGTAACCGTAGAAACTCAACCGCTGGAGATCCGTCTCCACACCCATCTGCGCGGGGCGTCCCTCAAGCGCCGAATCTGTCTCGGCCCACGCGAGTTGATAACGTCCGCCGACCACCAGCGTATGTTTGGGTTGCTGCCAGATCTGTTGCAGTTCGGTGGAATACCCCTCCAGTTCGCTCCTGAACTGCAGGCCGGCGTTCCTCTGGCTCACACGCGTGACCTGGCCGGCGCCATTCTTGTCCAGGAACCGCACAGGATTCGCGGGATCGGTCCGCGTGAACGTGTCGTCCAAGCGGCCCGCCAGGAAGAGCGTGTGCACGCCGGGCGACCATTCGTGGTGGTAGCCGGCAAAAATGTTTGGCTCTTGCTTTTCGGTGATGCGCTGCGTGGTGCTGGCTTCGCTCTGGTCGTAGTATTGCGCAACGTCGCCAGCCTTGAAGTCGTAATAGACGGTTTGGAAAAAGACGGTGTCCTTCGGGGTAAGCTGTTGCTTGAAGGCCGCCCACCACGTGAGCGCTTCGAGGTCTTGATTCGGGCGCTCGCCATTTTCGGAACGGTAATGCACGTCGAACGAATAGCTGCTGTTCCCGAATGTGCCGAACTGCGAGCCGGTTTGCAGCCAGTCTCCCCGGCTCAAATATTCCGTGCTCGAACTGACGCCAAAGCGGTCGCGCTCGAATAATTTCGAGTATTCCTGTTGTGAGACATTCTGGGAAAGCGTGCCTGCGCCGACGGGCGCCAGGAGGTTCGCCAGCAGGAATTCGGACAGCCACGGCGTCTCGTAGCGCAGGGTGACCTGCTTCGGGTCGCGGAGTTCGTTGTAACTGTTCGCCAGGAACAAATGCGCGGAATAATTGCCGTAGTCATAGTTGGCGGCGCGCGACGCTTCACGGATGCTGAGCTGGTTCATCCCGTTGTCCCGGTAAATCGCGGCCAGGTTGGCGCTGCGGACGGCGCGGTCCTGGTCGAGCAAGAGCCGTGAGCGAAAGACGCTGCGGTTGTCGTTCAGTTCTTTGGATTTCTCCAAATCCCGCACGCCTTCGTTGATCTGGTTGTGTTCCTGGGCCAGAAGCGCCGAGTAAAGAAACGCGGTTGGATCGTTCGGATCGTACCGTTTGGCCAGATCAATTTCCTCGCGCGCGCGGCGCAAGTCGCCTTCGTTGCTGTAGGCTTTGGAGAGGTAGCTCCGCAGGACGGCGCGATGCGGTTCCAACGTCGCGGCCACCTGGAGATCCTGGCGGCCCGCCACTCGGTCTCCTCCGCGAACCTTGCAGAGGCCGCGTCCCAGCCAGGCATTGCCCAGGCCGCCATCAATCGCGATGGCCTGATCGAAATACGGCAAAGCTTCCTTGACCCGGTTTTGCGCGGCGAGCAGGAAGCCTTTCAAGGAAAGCGCCTGCGCGTTGCGCGGAGAAAGCTGCAAACTTCTCTCCGCCGCTTTCAAAGCTTCAGCCGCGCGCCCGAAGCTGAACTCCATTTCCGCAAGGCGAGCGTGCGCGAAACCAAACTCCGGCGCTTTCTCCACCGCATTGCGAGCCGCGGTGCGCGCCTCGTCCAGCATCGAACGCGACTGCTGATAGTACGATTCAGCCATCCACTCCGTCGCGGTCGCGGGTGGCTGAGCGCGATTCCAGGTCTGAAACTTTACGGCTGCGATCAATTGCCGCAACGCCTCCGCGAAGCCGCTTGCGCCCGCATCGCCCGCGCCAATCTTGCCGAGCAACGCCTCCGCGTCCTTGACCTGGCCAACCGCCAGTTGCAGTGCCGCGGAATAGATTACCTCCTTCGAGGAACTCGCCGTGCGGTTCGTCGGATAACTCGCGAGCGCCTGGAGCAAATCGCCGCTGCGATACGCCGTGAGCGAGTCACTCAGGGCCGCCTTCTCCGAATCACTCAATCCAAGCTCAGCCGCGTCCAGCACGCCGGGATAGTACAGGCCCCATTGAATGATGTTCACCGCGTCGATCACCGCCGTTTTTCTTGGCGCCTGGCCTGGATCGACGATGCCTTGCTCGCCGCTGGCCAAACTTACTTGACCAAGCTGGTTCGTCAGATCGACTGCGCCGTCCAGCAAGGTCACAACGGTGCGGCCGCTGCCGTCCTCGACCTCGATATTGAACTCCGTTCCGCGGATCGCCCCGGAGGCTTGCGGAGTTTGAAACTGGGTTTCGACCGGACGATCCCGATTGAAGAAGTAAGCCGTGCCGCTTTTGAGATCGAGCACCGACTGCGCTTTGGTGGTGTCGGCGGGCGGTTGGATTTCAAGCGTCGTCAACTGGCTGACACGCAGGATGCCTTGATTGGACAGGCGCAAAGTCGCGCGGCTTTTGAAGCCGGTGCGGAAGCGGTCCTTGACTTTCAAGACGTCATTGGTTTTCGCCGCGATCCAGGGGCCTGTGCCGGCCTCCGATTTCTCGACCTTGTTCTCCGCTTCGATGACGGCGGCGTCAGCGGAGGAAGGCGCCTGGGCGTAGGAGTTGGAAAGAATTGGGAGTAATGACACTACCAAACAACATTCGAGGAACTGGGTCTTTTTCACAGGGTTCTTTTTCACAGGGTCACGCTAGTTCGGCAGTCACCGGGGGAGATCTATATCAGAAACCGCCCGCCGATTCAAACACATTCTGCCGAGAACGGACCGCAGGAACCGCAGGAAAGACTGAAGAATGACGACGGCGGAATCCGAACGCTTGCGGCGCGCTCTTGGGGCGCGCAGGCTGCACGGCAATTCTCAGTTTGACTTCGGTAGGGCGAGCCTGTCCCCAGCGAGCCGAGTCGGAGGTGTTCCAGTCACGTCGAGCGACTCGCCGGGACGAACTCGCCCCGAGGGCTGAAGTCCGCACTGCAAATCTGTAATTTTGAAGCAGCACGGGCGTCCTCGTCTGCGAGTTCAGGGGGCGTCCCGTTACGTTTTCCCTCGAACGGCGAGACGCCGCTCGAACCCGCAGCCGAGGTGTCTGCGCCACGAGTTCAAACCGAGAATTGCTAGTGATGTGTCTCACAAATGGCTGGAGTTATGTTGCGCCCAAAACGGCCTGGGGCAAGGCGCGCAAATGCTCGGTTGCGTCTCTGGGGGAATCTTGTTAAAGATCATCGGCGTTGCGGGTGTGGTTCAATGGTAGAACGTGGGCTTCCCAAGCCTGAGACGAGGGTTCGATTCCCTTCACCCGCTCCAGTCGTTATACACTAATAATAAAGGAGTTACATACATAATTCTGGTGGGTGTACCCAGAATGTACCTTCCTGGCCGTTTTCGAGCCTTTTTTTCGATTCAATCCTGGCGCGTTGGGAGAGCCGCGTGAGCAGCTTCGACTCCCAAGTTTTAACCGATCAAGCGCGCGCGCGGCTGCCGCTTAAACGGCTCCTCGAACAACACGGAGTTGGTCCGCGATCAACTGCGGAAACATGGAGCAGTTTCAAGTGTCCGTTCTGTACGCAGAAAGCCGGATCGGTTTTCAGAGGTGATCAAGGCTGCGATCTCTTCAAATGCTTCTACACCGGCGGGCGACGCGGCGGGCCTTGTCCTTCGGCAAACAAAGTTCTCGACGAATCAGGTTTCCTCGCTTTGACGGCGAATCTCTCGCGCAAGGATGCGTGGATTCAGTGGCTGAAAGAGGCCGGCGTTTGGCGCGAGCAAGGGCGCGATGCCCCAAGCGTTATTCCAGGTCAGAAGCCGCGGCGACGAAGCCTGCCTGAACAAGTTTTACCGGGCACTCCGGGACCTTCGGTGCCCTCCACACCGAGTTCTTGCCCGGTAAATCCATCGGAACCTGCTCCGCTTGGACAAGTGCAACAGGGGCCTGATGGACTTCCCACGGGCGCTATTGACGCGCCCAGCGGTGTATCCTTCACCGACCCACACTCCTCACCAGAGCAGCGTCAAGGGACTGCCGACCATGTGCCAGCGGCGGACCTCGCCTCTGGTGAGGCCCCTTTTTCGGCGCAAGCCGACATGCCAAGGAGCGGTGAGGAGCCCG
>VHCZ01000238.1 GCA_016871535.1 Verrucomicrobiota bacterium | reverse complement strand
TTTGTCCGTGGCCTGCGTTGGCTCGGTCCTTACAGCCCGCGTTGGGGATGCTCGGACCTCGCCGCCTTGGCCACAGCCAAAATCCCTCGCCGCAGGACCCCGCGCAATTTTCGGACACGCTCTAAGCCGCAACGGCCAGTTTATTACGAAAGCCAACTACCCTGCCTGGAGCATGACACACCGCCAAGGATTCACTCTCATGGAACTGCTGGTCGTTATTTCAATCATCGGGGTCCTGGCCGGTATGTTGATGCCGGCACTGAGCCGTGCAAAAGAACGGGCGAGACGGGTCGAGTGTGTCAATAATCTGAAGCAACTGGGCGTGGGATCTCTCCTGTACGCCGATGAGGACTCGGGAGGCAATTTCTCCGCGACCGTCTGGAAGGGTGATCGAAATTTCAACTGGCTTTACCCGCAGCACGTTCCGGCGGCCAAGACTTTTCTCTGTCCGAGCACTCGCAACTTCATTCGATCGAACCGCGGACTGCATTCGCGAACCTATGAAGCCGGATTAGAGGACTTATTCAACTTAGCGGGTGACCGTGCCGAGAAGCCCGGGACCAGCTATGTGTTGACTGGCTTCATGGGGGGTGGGCTTTACTGACGTGAAGGTAGGTGACCGAATCGAGCGGGTACCACATGTGAAGAAGACTCTGAGTTCGGTCAATTCATATGCCCATTACCACAACTCTTTTGGGTTGAAAGGAGTCCAACCCGGTCCCACGCGCATAATGCTGATTGGAGACCAAGGATGGTGGGATAACCACGATTTTATGCAGCAGGGCGATAACCACGGCGTTTACGGCAGCAACATGCTGTTCTGTGATGGTCATGTGGAATGGGTGCCGACGAAACGGTTCGCTTACGTGGTGGAGATGTCGGCGGATGGTAATCGTCCAGAGGGACTCAGGTGAACGAAGGATGATTGGCAGATGTGGAAACTATTCCTCTACGGTGTCCCGGGCAAGTCAGGAGGTGCAGCGACGAAGATTCGGGACTTGCTGCGCATGCTGCGCGGCGACTTCGATATTACCGTCGTGATGGATCACGCATTCCTTAAAGAACGCGAGGTCACTACATTTTTGGACAATCTCCCTATCAAGTACTGCTCCCGAAAAGATGTGCCTGAAAAGGTGGAGGGAGTCGCGCTGGGGGTCTGCGAACTGGATTTCTTCATCTCCGGCACGGCGGCGGCGATTAAGAAGAAGGGAATGAAGTTGGTTTGGTCGAATGAAATGATGTGGGAATTCAAAGGTGAAGCTGATGCCGTACGGGAGGGTTTGATCGACCGGGTCCTGTTTCTCTCGGAAATCCAACAGGCGGCATTTTCGCGTCTCTATGCTTCAATCCCACAGTATCTTATTCGCAATGATGTCACGACAACCGACTTTCCATACGTCGAACGGGGCAATTCAGTCTTCACAATCGGCCGGTTATCTCGTCCTGATCCGGTGAAATTCCCGGCGGATTTTCCCGTCTTTTACGAGGAGTTGGATCTGGACGATGTCAAGTTTCGCGTCCAGGCCTGGAACGAGGAGTTGCGGAAAAATTTATCGTTGGCACCGGTTTGGCCAAAACTGGGAGTTGTTGCCGGAGAAAAAAATTCCAGCGGCCAAGTTTCTCGCGAGCCTCGATCTGTTTATCTATCCGCTGGGTCATCGTTTCGTGGAATCCTGGGGACGCTCGACTTTGGAGGCCATGTTGACTGGCGGGATTCCACTGGTTCCTCACGGACATCAATTTCACAATATGATGGTTCACGAAGAGTCGGGCTTTATCTGCAAGAACTTCGCCGACTTCAAATATTATGCTCAGCAACTCTACAAAAACGGCTTCGGCAGAGGATCAGCCGCCAGGCTGCCGAATATGCGCGCAAGGTGGTGTGTAATTTGGAGCATCACCGTCAACTCTGGATTGAGGCGTTGACCTTTGACTGAGACCGCCGTGCTGAGAGTCAATTACTGCTTTTGGTCTGTTGCGCGAGGCGCTGAAGAGCGCTCACAGATGCTGCATTGCGTGCGCACGGCACGGGACGTAGGAGTCTTCAAGGAATTCCACGTCCTCACGGACGCGCCAATTCAGGCTTGCGAGTGTTATGAAGCTCATGATCCGGAGGATCGCTGTGGCCTGCACAAACTGATTTATCTCAAGGCCGCAATCTCGAGATTGCCATTTGACTATTTCGTATGGGTCGAACCGAGCACGATTTTCCTGAGCGCCCCTTTGCATCTCGTCGGTGCGCTCAGCCGATCTCCCATTCACGTGCCGTTGGAGGTCGAATTGTCGAAAGTCGGACCCGCGAAGGAAGTTTGCCGAATCAGCGCGGAACGTTACGGAGCGATCATGGCTCAGAACGGCGTGCGGAATCCGATTTATCTCAATGGCAGCGCGTTCTGGATAGTCGCTCACGATGCGGTTGATGCAATCTGTGATGTGGCCATGCATGGTTGGCATAAAGCCAAGGATTGCGGCGCAGTCTTGGACGCATCGTTTGCGTTGGGATATGCGATGCAGATGCTGTGCGCTGACCCGAGGAAACATACCGTCGAGGCCCGACCTGACTTGTGGGCCGCAGACTATCGTGGAGTCGCCGAAATTGTGACCGACACCTGGTGGGAATTCGAAGATCGGACTGGAACTTCTCGTTTTCCAGTAAGACCATCCCTCGTCCACCAGCCGCAAAGGGAATTGGCCTGCGATCAGGAGCGTCCTGAGGCGGCGCGGTCAGGTGTGGGGGCTGAAATCGACGCAGTGGAACTCACAGTTTCGCCGCCAATTGCTTGAGACGGACTTCCCAAGTGTGCGTCGCGAGAACGCGCTGCCTTCCGGCTTGGCCGATCTTGGACGCGAGGTGTGGTTCCCGCCGGACGCAGCGGAGCTGTTCTGCGGCTTCCCACATGTTGCGATAAGTGAGGATTTCCTGGCCGACCTCGAATGCGGCTTCGACGTCCGCGTTATGTTCAGTGAGGTAACAGCACCCGTATCCGGGAAATTCCACGTCGCGGAATTTCAAGTAACTGGCCAGCCGGCCTTGCGCGTTGATGCCCTGGTTCAATCCCAGAATGACACGGTGGGCGCGGACAAATTCGCCGAAGGCCTCGTCGCTCAACGGTCCTTGAGCGCGCTTGACGACCCATGGCCAAAAAGCTCGCCGGAGAATTTTCTCCAGCAATCCCGGCACGAACAGTGATCTCCAGAAGCGTTTCGACCTGGAAACTGGATTGTAAAAGGGATCCTGCCCTTCGCCTACCCAGCCGTGCCCACGGATATCAACCGGGCAACCAAAGCACCTCAGCCAGCCCAGTTGCGTGATGCGATTCGTGGTGGGCAATCCGATGAAGCCCACGCCGCGCGCGGAGTCTAAGCTCGTGAGATCCGGAAGGAATTCCGGATTCAGCGCATACGGCTGACAGAGATAAGGCACGCCGAGGGCCTGGTAGTTCCGAATGGCCGCCGATTCCGGGAACCAGTTCAGAGAAACAGCGCGGGCCAGCGCCTCGACCTTCTCGAACATCTGGGTGCTGTCACAGAAGAAATTCACCCACGGAATTCCGGCCCGGACGGTCTCCTGAACAACCTGGAGATCGAGATCGAACGCGAAGCAATAGGAGATGACCGCGTCCAGGCCGTGGCTCTGGTGGGCTGCTCGAATCTGCCCCTGCAACTGCTCGCTCACCTTGGCGCGATTCGGCGCGTAGGGGGTCAAGTCGATGCCGTGTCCTTGTCGCGCCCAGCTAAAGTCGATGTGGTCGGGAACGATCAGGCGTTTGACCCAGGGCCGGAGACCTTCGTAGATATGCCGCGACCAGAGCAGGCGGTAGTACCCGGATGAATTGTGGCAGTCCGGCACGACCGCGAAGATCTGGTTCAGTTTTTTCAATCAGGAAAGGTCCACATCGGCCGGCGCGAAGATCAAGTTGTCGTACGGGTAAGCCTGGCGCGGCTGGTGCCGCTGAAACCGCCCCTCAACAAAATCCCAGGGCGCGTAGCCCAGCCCGATCAGCGCGTCCACCAGCAAGCGACTGTCCCGCGATTGATCGTTGTCCCCGACCTCCACGCTGATCGTCGGGCGGTCCGTTTTCAGCAGGGTCTGCGCCCCGGCGAGAATCTCCCGCTCCGCCGATTCCGCGTCGATCTTCATCAGCGCGATGTTCCGGTCGAGCGAGGCGCGGAATTGATCGAGCGTGATGGTCTGGACTTCGATTTCTCTGGGCGCCGCGGGTTCTTTGTCCAGTTTCGATTTAGCCGAGGTATTGAACGCCATCCACCGCGGACCATAATCCCGAAAGGCCAGCGTCTTCACCGAAGACCAAACCGCGAAGGGATGCACCCGGATTTGTGGAAACCGATCCGTGTTCCGGCGGGCGATGTCCCGCGTCGAAGGCGTTGGCTCGAATCCGTGAACCTCTCCGCGCTCCCCGACGAGCAAGGCCAGCAACGTCGCGTAGTAGCCCAGGTGCATTCCGATGTCCACGACGACTTGCCCCGGCTGGACGAGGCGGAGCAACGCTTCGGTCAGTTTCGGCTCGACGAACCCATAACAGGCAATCTCCTGGCTCACGGCTTCTCCGCTCACGACGGCGAAGTTTCGCAGATGGAAGGCGTCCGCCGCTCGGACGTTCCCGGGCGAGCCGCCGATCACGCCGAACTTCAACAACTGATTAGTTACGAATCGCCGCGGGTCGATCCACGGCTTCTCCCAGGCCCGCGCTTGCTGATAGCGGAGGCATCGGTGGAGACTTGCCAAGAGATCTGAAGCCATCATGTCGGTCAACTTAGACGCTCGGATTGAAGCGCGCGCCGTTTCCCCTCACCCTTGAGGAGAGAATTTCCCAAAACAATTTACGCCTTGAACCCTTGAACCGGAGCGCGACGTTCACGCCGCTTCGAGTTCCGAAGCGCCTGTGGCATCGGAGCGTCAAGCGGCGTGAACGCCGCGCTCCCGACGCCAGGTTCGTGGAGAGCCTCCACGGCCTTCGAGCCGTGCACACGGCCCATGAACTGGTAAGGACGCGTTCCACCGCGTCCCTGGAACTGTCTTTCCGATCGCAGAGTAAAGTCAGGGACGGAGTGGAATCCGTCCCTACCCGGTTCATGGGAAGCTGCCTTGGTCTCAGAACCATGCCCACCGCCCATGAACCGAAGACAGTGCGGACCGCAGCCTTCAGACTGCTTTCGCGCACTCTCCACAGTCGAGCATTGACGCGGCCTAAAGGCCACGGTCCGGAGGGCGGGTTCATGGGAAGGGATGGGGTGAGGAGAAAAGCCCGGATCGAAGGCACGGTGGTGTTCTTCATTGGGTTGGCGGATTGCCCGCGCGTCGCCACCAGAGATCGGCCTGCCAGAGTCGCCCGGCCCATTCCCGGCACGCATCATTCATATCCTCGATTTCGTAACCCCAACCCGATAAGGTGCCCGCAATCTCCGGAAGCAATGATTGCTCGCTGTAAATGGCGTGCAACGACACTTCCACAACCAGGCGCTGCGCCTGCGACAGGACATTCTTGCCGCCGGCGATGACGCGGCCTTCATAGCCTTGCACGTCGATCTTCACCAGATCGGGGGCGGGCCATTTGTTCTTGGCGGCCAGTTCATCCAGCGTGGCGATCTGGACTTCTCGTTGATTCACAGTTCGCGTTCCCCACGCCGGCGGCACGCCGCCTTCCAAGGGACGTAGGAGCGAGGACGCCGTGTCGTTTTCCGTGACGTAAATCTGCCGAATTTGTTCGGCGTCGCCCAAAGCCACCGGAATGACTTCCCAGCGCGCGCCAGCCGGTTGGCGGGTTTTGGCCCTGGCCTGGTAGTCGGGCTGCGGCTCGAATAAGAAACATTGCGCGGGCGAAAAAATGGATTGGCACATCTCGGTCCAGCGGCCTTCGTGCGCGCCAATGTCATACACAATCCGCGGGCGGAATCCTCGATCGCGGCAACGAAGCAACCGGATGAAATGATCCGCATCCCAGCCATGTCTCCAGGCCGTGACGACGCGCGGATCGTCGGCAAGCTGCAGGAGCCTGGCGCAGCCGCGTTGAAAGTTCGCCCGGGCGAACCGAGCCAGCCGATGCCGCCAGGCGCGGTTGTTCAAATCGTTGGACTGCTGCCAAAAAGTTTTGGCGCCGCTGTTCGAATCACTGCTCACGGTCAATGGCGACAAGGAAGTTGAACGTCCCGAAAAAGGCAAGCGCCAACGCGGCTGCGGGAGTGACGGAGTAACGGAGTAACGGGGTATCGGAGTGTCGGAGCGTAAGGGCTTTCCCCGGTTCAGACCAATGCGATACTCCGACACCCCGTCACTCCGGCACTCCTCTCTCTACTACGGCTGCGCGTCCAGGCATTCGCGGATCAAACTGGCCAGGACCGGAAACTGGTAAGGCTTGGGCAAGAAGTGAACGCGGGGACCGAGCGACGTTTCCACGTCCGCAAAGTCCGTGCTGTATCCGCTCGTGTAGATGACGCGGTCAGAATATTGTTGAACCGTGCGTTGGCGCAACAGTGACCAGATCACAAGCAAGGCCACGGCCGACAAAAGCGCCAGTGTCGCCATGACCGTCCGCGCCGGCTCTTTCAGCAAAACCAGGTGGGCTCCGGCGAAGAAGACGTAAAGAAACGCCAGCCCAATCGCGCCCGGCCGCACACTTTCAAAAACCACGCGGTCAAACGCGGCCCGGAGTTCGTGGCGAGTCAAGGTCGCTGCCTCAGTCGTGTTTGTGTGTGCTCCCTCACCACTTTAATCGTTCCAGATAACGCAGGCTTTGAGGAATTTGCTGCGCGGCAGTCGGCGATTCGTCTTCGATGAAATAATACTTCACGCCCGCTTTCGCGGCCGCGCTTAGAATGGCGGGCCAGTTCATCTGGCCGGTGCCCAGCACCACGTCGTTGCTGACGTCCGACTTGCCCGTGAGATCGCCCTTGAGACCCTTCTTCATGTCTTTGACGTGCATCAGCTCCCACCGCGCGCCGTATTTCTGGAGAAGCTTCACGGGATCGTGCCCCGGATGCACTACCCAGAACACGTCCATCTGATAGCGCACAAAGTTGGGTTTGGTCTCAGCCATCATCAGGTCGAAGAGCGTGCCCTGGCCATGCGGGCGAAACTCGTAGCCGTGGGTGTGGTAAAAGAATTTCAGACCATGCTTCGCCAGCGCCTCGCCCGCGCGGTTGAAGACGCCGATGGCATCGCGGCATTGCTTTTCGTCGAAATCGCCTTCGTGCGGAATCCACGCGCAGCCGACGTACTCCAGTCCCAGCGCCTTCGCATCACGCGCCACGCCTTCCGCGTCGTCGCGGTAACGGTCGTAAGGAAAGTGGCCGCTGACCGGCTTCAGCCCATGGGCGTCGAGCATTTGCTTGAACTTCTCCGGCGTTGAATTGTAGGTGCCCGCGAGTTCGACGATTTTGAAGCCGTAATCTTTGACCTTCTTGAGTGTGCCGGGGACCTCCGTGGCAAAGTCCCCGCGAAGGCTGTAAAGCTGCAGGCCGATCGGCCCTTTGAAACTGGGCCCCACGCCGGCGTTGCCCGAACGCGGCTCGGCGGCAGAAACCGCGGACGCGGCGAGAAACAGGGACCCCAGGAATGAGACTGCAGATGCGGTGGAAGATTTCATGCGCCGCATTCAACACGCGAAACGAGCCGAAGAAAAGCCGGATTTGTGGAGCGATGTGAACCGGTATTTCCACAAAAGGAAACGAAGAGAACGAAGGCATTGGGCCACTTCGTTGCCTTTTGTGAAATCTCGAAAGCGCTTGTCGGAGGCAATCCCATTGGTAGGGACGGATTCCACTCCGTCCCTGATCTAGCGAGGTTTCAGCGAGGATCAATCCATCGCTGAATTCTGACTCGGGAAGCAACCGCTTTAGCAGCAATTGCCGGGCGAATTGCTCCGCGATTGTCAGGTTGAGATCGGACAAGTCAATTGTTCGGATTTGCCAACCAGTTTCACCGGCTGCACGCGAAACCCTCCTCAGCTATGCGCCCGGCCGGCTGTCGCTAACGAACGAAGCTTCCTTTGAAAGCCAAGCGCCGATTGCCCATAGCCAATCAGAACCTACTCGCGGCGGCCGGTTGCAGAATCAGCTTCTCCTTCGCCGCCTCCTCGATTCTCGTTTTGCTGAAGAGCAGTGGGAAGTATCGGCCCTCGGCCCACAACGGAATCAAGTCGCCGTAATGCGGACTTCCAGGCTGGCCGGATTGGCCCGGCACGTTGATGGCCACGGAGCGATCCCAATCCGCGAAGTCCAGAATTTCGCGGTAGGACGCGCCGTTGTTTTGTTTGTAGTTCGATCCGCCCGTCATGTTCACCGTGAAAGTGTCCCCGTCACGTTCCACCGGGCCGAGATCGAACAGCGCGCGACGCGCATCGTCGGTCGAAAGCGCATGCGTGAAGGAGGCCGTGTGCAGCGCGCCCCAACGCCACTTCACCGGATCGCGGCCCAGTTTGCTCTGCGCTTCGCTGACGGCGTCTTCAAGCGACTTGAACAAGACCGCGTCGCGGCCTGCCTGGGCGTGGTCTCCAAACCAGCGTGGCGTGGGTTTCTCCAGGGTTTCGATGGTTTTGGCGGAAGAAATGTGGCTCGCCAGAACCGGCCAGACATTCGTCGGCACGTGCGGTTTGAAGAGGGCCGGCCCCAGCTTTGGCCACCAGATTTCGTAAAGTGCCGCCGCGGCTGAATCTTTCGACACCACGCAGTCCCAGCGCGTGAGGAGGTCGAGGTAGGGCTGGAGCGACGCCGGGCTGCCTTGGGCTTCCTTGAGCACGCGCGTCAATCTCCGCGCCAGAATGGAGGTCGCGTCGTGTTGCAACCGCTCGAAGTCCGAAACGGAAAACTTTCTCCGACCCGCCGGTAGGGCGAGTCCGTCCCGGCGAGCCGCCAAGCCATGGAAAGCTTCCTTGGTTTCAAAACCATGCCTATGCCCCATGAACTGGTAAGGACGCGTTCCACCGCGTCCCTGGATTGGCTCTTCCGATCGTTGAGTAAGTTCAGGGACGGAGTGGAATCCGTCCCTACCGGGTTCATGGAAAGATCGCTCGTCGTTCGGCTCAGAGAGGACTCTTCGCCCTACCGTCGATTGAAATCGTTCTAAAGGCAGGGCGAGTCCGTCCCGGCGAGCCGCCAAGCCATGGAAAGCTTCCTTGGTTTCAAAACCATGCCTATGCCCCATGAACTGGTAAGGACGCGTTCCACCGCGTCCCTGGATTGGCTCTTCCGATCGTTGAGCAAGTTCAGGGACGGAGTGGAATCCGTCCCTACCGGGTTCATGGAAAGATCGCTCGTCGTTCGGCTCAGAGAAGACTCTTCGCCCTACCGTCGATTGAAATCGTTCTAAAGGTAGGGCGAGTCCGTCCCGGCGAGCCGCCAAGCCATGGAAAGCTTCCTTGGTTTCAAAACCATGCCTATGCCCCATGAACTGGTAAGGACGCGTTCCACCGCGTCCCTGGATTGGCTCTTCCGATCGTT